>CAZWXX010000070.1:320-6238 GCA_964637865.1 uncultured Muribaculaceae bacterium
TATTTTTACTATTTTGATGAAGATGGAGTTATGCAAACAGGACTAGTTACGTTAGGTGGAAAAAAATATTTATTTGGAACAGACGGAAAGCGGCAAGGTGGATTACAAACTATTGATGGAAAAACCTATTTCTTTAGTTGGGTAGATGGAACTATGAGAGATGGTTTACTCTATATTAATGATTATTTTTACTATTTTGATGAAGATGGAGTTATGCAAACAGGACTAGTTACGTTAGATGGAGAAAAATATTTATTTGGGACAGATGGAAAACGGCAAACGGGCTTTCAAACTATTAATGATAATGTTTATTATTTTAATCCTAAAAGTGGTTATATGGTGAAAGGTTGGCAGAGTATCAATAATGCTAAGTATTATTTTTTTGATACTGGTATTATGGCAGTTGGTGATCAGACTATTGATGGATTTCATTATTACTTTTATCCAGAAGGTAATTTACGTGGTGGATGGATTAGTGATGTTAATGGGAATCGGTATTATATAGATTCTTATGGTAATTATCTTCGTGATTGGGCTGTTATTGAAGGAAAAAAATGTTTTTTTAATGGATTAGGTGTATTAATTAAAGAAAATGCAAAATATATTATTGATGTTTCTGCTCATCAAGGTGTAATTGATTGGGATACTGTTAAGAATTCTAGTTTGGTAGATGGTGTCATTGTTCGTATTGCTGCAGGTAGCGAATTTGAAGATGTGCAATTAGCACGTAATATTGCAGAGCTTAATCGATTAAATATTCCTTATGGAGTTTATATTTATAGTTATGCCGAAGATAAGTTTTCTTCTGTTAGTGGTCTTGGTTATAATATGTTAGAAGGACAATTGGAAGCAGAGCGAGTACTTAATGCCATTCAAAAATATAATATGAAGTTAACTTATCCAATTTATTTTGATTTAGAATCTAATCTTTATACATCTCTTAATAAACCTGATACATATGAGAAAATTGTTCGTGCTTTTGGTTCTAGAATAGAACAGGCTGGTTATAATTGGAAAATTTATACTTATACTAATTGGGCTAATACTGCTTTAAATTCTGAATATTTAAGAAATAAAATTGATTGGATTGCTCATTATAATCATTATTGTGGTTATAATGGTAGTTATCGTATGTGGCAGTATGGTAGTAATGATTTTGTTCCAGGAATTAATGGACGAGTAGATGGCAGTGTATTATTTTATTAGAATGTGAGAAAATCTATGAGGACAGAAACAAAATAGAATATATGATTTTCTTTGTTAAAAGTGTATTATGAATTATTGAGAAGAAGAGTTTTTTACTCTTTTTTTGTTGGCTCTTCCAAAAACACTTGGCATAGAGCTTTTTTCTTGTTATAATCATATATGGAAAGATAAATAAGGGATGTATGTATGACGAAGAAAGATGTAAAGATAAAAGAAAATAAGAAAATGAAGGTTAAGACTAAACGTGGTAGGAAAGTACTTATTCATGTTTTTAAGTGGGAATATATTTTTAATATTCTTAGTATTTTAATTATACTTGGTATTGGTATTTACTATGGGTGGCGTTCTTTTTACTATTATAGTAAACAAAATGTTGTGATAAAAAAAGAAGAAGAAACATTAAAAGTGGCTGTACTTCGGAATAATAAGATTACAACTGATACGAATGGACTTCATCAAGAAAAAGATGGTGTTACCTTTAAAGGAATGGTTGACAATAACTATGTTTATTTTGGAAATAGACTTTATCGCATTATGAAGATATATGAAGATAATTCTGTTAAAATCGTTTCTAATACGAATGAAGGACTTCTCAATTGGGGAGATGAGAGTAATTATAAGACTTCTAATCTTTATTATTGGTTAAATAAGGGAGAGAATGAAAACTCAGGTGTTTATGAAAAAACAATTCCAGGAGAGAGGGCACTTTTAAAAGAAACAGAATGGTGTGATGGTACTTTAGGTGAAAAGACAGTAAAGTGTGAGCGACATGAGAAATCTTATTTTTCACCTTTGACTTTGAAAGATTATGTTGATGTTGCTGGTAAGAATAGTTATTTATATAATAAACAGAGTAGTTGGTTAATTGGTAAAAATGAGACTAGTGATAATCTTTATATTGCAGAGGATGGTACTGTAGAGGATGCTAGTGTAGACTCTAGTTATGGTATTAGAGTTGTTATGACTTTGAAGAAGAATATTAAGGTTGCAGGGGGAAGTGGAACGCTTAGTGATCCTTATATTATCAATCAAGAGGGACATGATACTAGTATTAATAAGTATGTTAAGCTTGGGGAAGATATTTATAAGATTTATGAGGAAAAAGATAACATATTAAGACTTTCTCTTAATGATTATGCAAAAATAGGAGGTAATCTTATTACTCGTTCCTTTCATAATAAGACGGCTTTATATACGCCTTTAAATCGCTATAGTCTTGCTTATTTTTTAAATCGTGATTATTATAAGTCTTTGTCTTATAATACGATTCTTTCTGAATGTAGTTTTCCAGTTGGTGAAGTATCTGTTAGTGAAGGACTTTCTTATTTTAATCAATATAGTGATGTTATTACTAATAAAGTTGGGCTTCTTAGTTTATATGATTATAATAATAATGATCATTTAACTGATTATTATCTTATGAATACTACGGGTTCTTCTATGGCTTTTGTTTATCAAAAGAATGGGGTTTTAAGTGAAGAGAAGGTAAGTGAAGAGAAGAATGTTGTACCAACTGTTTGTATTGATAAGAATTTGATAAAATCTGGTGATGGAACTCTTGCTGTTCCATACCTTGTGGAGTAGGTTTATATGGAAGATAAAGATAAAAATGTGAAAATAAATAAAAAACGGCAAAAGAGAAAAAAAGAAAGTAGGATTAGTAAGTTTACGATTGGAATGATTCTTGTTGATATTTTGGTGATACTTGCTTTTGTTATTATTTATTCTCCTATTGTTCATTTTAAATCATTTTGGATTCCTACAGCGATGACTACGATGAATCATAAGTACTTGGCTTATACTTTATATAGTGAAGATACTGTTAATAAAGTGATGAGTGAAAATTATATTGAAGAGTCCCAAGAAGAAGTGAATTTAGATGATATTGTTATTGGTGGATCAGGTAATAAGAAGTATTCTTCCAAATATGAAAAAGAATTATTTGATAAAGATCCTGATAATGATGTGTATAAAATCATTCGTTTGGAGGAAGATAATTTTAAGGGGTATTTAACTGTTATTTATGATCCAGCGGATGTAGAGCTTGCTACGCCTAAGTTACTTGGAAGGCAAGGGGCTAGTGTTGCTAAGCTTTGTCGTGATAACGATGGTTTAGTAGGTATTAATGGTGGAGGATTTGAAGACTTAGATGGTTGGGGAAATGGTTCTACCCCATATGGTTCTATTATTAAAGATGGACAACTTGTTTGGACTCATTCTGGAGGAGATGGGGGTCTCATTGGATTTACAAAAGACCATAAGATGCTTCTTACTTCTGTGTCCCCTCAGGAGGCTATCCAAAAAGGAATGTATGATGCTGTTGAATTTGGACCATTCTTAATTGTGAATGGCAAGAGTGCTAAGATTCATGGTGATGGTGGCTGGGGAATTGCACCTCGAAGTATTATTGCCCAGAGAAAAGATGGAGTTGTTTTGTTCCTTGTTATCGAAGGAAGACTTCCTGGTTATAGTATTGGCGCTACAATGAATGAAGCTATTGACATTTTAAAACGCTATAAAGCATATAATGCAGCAAACCTAGATGGTGGGGCTTCTTCTACTATGGCTGTTAATGGTAAACTTTATAACAAACCTTCTGCTGGGGGAGAATATGGTGGAAGAAGTGTTTCTAATGCTTGGATTGTTACCAATAAGAAAAATAAAAAGGTTCCTAAGTAAAAGGAGAATGTTATGAAAAAGAAAAAATGGATTATCCTTTTTGTAGTAATATTTATTATTTTACTGCTTGTAGGCATTTTTTCTTTTTTCTTTTATCAAAATAGACAAGAAGAAAAAAGAAAACTTGCTAGTATCCAAAGAAAAAAAATGGAAATGGCTAAAATAGAGGAGATTAAAAGTCATTATTCTTCTTTTGTTACTGTAGAAAAAGACTGTAATATTTATTCAAAAACAAGAAAAGAATATTCTAAAATTGGGAAAGTATATCGGGGAGAAATTTTAAAACTTGCCGAAGTGGATGATTTTTCTGTTCCTTATTTTTTAGTGAAAGATTATAATTTTTATATTCCGTCTTCGTGTGTTTTAAAAAGTGATAAAGAACCTGTTATTGATACTAGATATCAGAGATATATTCCTTTTCCGCTAAAAGTAAAGACAAAAGATAAAGTTTCTTTGTATCGTGGGGATAAAAAGGTTTATGATTTATTTTCTCAGGTAGAAGGTCAAGTGATAAAAAAAGATACGAATAGTTATTTTATTGAATATTTTGGGGAACTTTTTAAAATTATGAAAAGTGATATCTTAGAAGAAGTAGAAATAGAAGAAAAAATGCCTTTTACTAAAGATATACCAGTTACAGCGTATCATTTTATTTACAAAGAGGATGATTATGGATGTAGTGGTATTATTTGTCATCCTGTATCACAAATTAGAAGTCAGTTTGCTTATTTAAAGGAGAATCATTATTTTACAATTACTCTTCAGGAGATGGAAGAATTTTTAGATGAGAAAATTCGCTTACCACAGAAAAGTATTTTAGTTACTATTGATGATGGAGATCGGGCGGAAAATGTGATTCCACTTTTGGAAGAGTATCAGATTCATGCAACATTGTTTTTAATTACTGCTTGGTACTTTAAAGAAAACTATCAGTCTCCTTATTTAGAACTTGCTTCTCATACCCATGAGTTACATGAAGCTGGAAAGTGTGCTGGAGGGCAGGGAAGTGCTTTAAAGTGTTTAGAAAAATCAAAAATAGTTGAAGATTTAAAGCAAAGTCGTGAGGCGTTAGATCAAACTCTTGCTTTTTGTTATCCACTTTATGAATATAATGATCATGCAGTATCAGCAGTAGAAGAGGCAGGGTTTCATCTAGGATTTATTGGCGGACAAAAGAAAGCTAGTATTCATTCTCCTAAACTTTTAATTCCACGTATTACAATTCATCGAACTACTACTTTACAGGAATATCAAAAATATGTCAGTTAATATCTTGTGATTTTAATTTAGTATTGATATATTATAGTAGAGGAGTGTGAAAATATGAATTCAGATATGAATGAGAATCAAGTTCCTATGTCTCCTGCTAAAAATAAAGGAGCAGGAAAAAACATTATTATTATTTTTTTAGTGTTAGTAGTCCTTGGACTTAGTGGTTATTTAGTCTATGATAAAGTTTTTTCTGATAGTACTAAGACAGATAGAGATTCTACTACATTGAAAGATAAGAATAAAAATAAAACAGAGGTAGTAAAAAAAGAAGAAGAAGTAGAAGAGATGAGTGTGAGTGACTCCAGTGTTCAAAGTCTTTATCAAACTTTAAAAGTGGGAATGGGGCAGTATTGTGGTATTTGGAATTATTTTACTAATGTAAAAGTAGAAGCTAAGGATATTCCTAATGTTATTGTTTCTTCTATTGTTATGAGTCAATTTTATCATAAAGGAATTATTAATCCTAGTAATGGTCAAAAGGATAGTTTTACTGCGGATCAGGTAGATAGTGAAGTGGACCGAATTTTTGGAAAGAGGTATCCATATCAACATCAAACTATTCTTAATTATCAGTATGATAATAGTAATCGTACTTATCATGAAAAAGATACTGGTTTTGGAGGTTCCTGTGGTCCTACTAATCTTGATAAAATTGTAAAGGCAGAAAAACAAGGGAATACCATTATTATTTATTCAAGAATTCTTTTCCATATAGAAGGGGATGATGATACTAAATATTATAGAGATTATGATAAGAGAGA
>CAZWXX010000071.1:0-6218 GCA_964637865.1 uncultured Muribaculaceae bacterium
TTGTGTCTTGTTCATTGTAAGTTGTTACTTTATAATCCATAATTTTCACCTCTTGCACTCTTTCCATAAATTATTATAGCAAAGTATTATTTCCAATATCAAGACTATTCCTGTGATTTAACAATCTAAGTGTTAAGTTCATTGTTTTTCTTGTTATTTTCTTCTTTTATTAATGATTTTACTTTACATTTAAAATTAATTTCACATTCTTCTTGACTCATTTTTATATACTCTTCTTTTTTTGATTCTTTGGAATACATATTGATCAAAAGACTTCCAAAATTTGCAACATCATCTCTTATATCTTGATACTTTTTGTCAATCAAAACGTCTAATTGTGTCAATAATTCTATACTTTTTTCTTGTTCTAAAGATGATAGTCTCAAGTATTCTGCATTACTTAATAAAAGTTCCAGTTCCAAATGATTGATTTTTTCTTGATAGATAGAAAAATCTGACATACTTTTCACTTTAGAATGCAAATAATCTATAATCGTCATCGTATCTAGGATACTCTGTAGAGAATACCAACTACTTTTGCTAAATGAGGAATCATTATCACTACAATAATAGTATTCTGTTCTATCAGAGACAATCATTTGTCCGCTTTTCATGTGCATTAGAAAGGTAAAAGCACTATCTTCAAAGCGGCAATATTCAATAAAGCGATCTTCTCCAATCAATTCGTGCTGGAATAGGCGCATACAGGAAGAGGCTCCTCCTTCTATGATACTTGTATCAGTCATTTTAAAATCAATGATATCTTTTGGACGATTATCCATTAAAATGCTATTACTGATTGCAACTTTAGTTTTACTTTCGTCCATAGCATCTGCTAGTACTTCAAAATAATTATAATCTACGTAATCATCACTATCTACAAAACCAATATATTTTCCAGTAGCCATATCAAGTCCTTGGTTTCTAGCAATACTAACACCACTATTTTCTTTCAGGGAAATAATTTTAAATCTAGCATCTCTATCATGATAGAATTCCATGATTTCTAAACTTCTATCCGTTGATGCATCGTCAACTAACAAAAACTCTATATCGTGTTCTGTTTGATTTTTTAAGGAAATTAAGCATCTTTCTAGAAATGATTCTGTATTATAAATTGGTACAATTACACTTATTTTTGCCATGATTTTTCTCCCTCTAATTTTTTATCATTGTCTTTATTTTTGTTTTAAATGAAGATTCACACTCAGACAGTTCCATATTAAAATAAGGCTGTTGTATATTTTTATTTCTATATTTGAATAATGTATCGAAATCTGAATAATAGTAATAATTTTTCAGTTCTTTCTCATATTTTTTTGCTATCAACACGTCTAGATGATTCATTAGACTACTACACTCTTCTCTGGATGCAAAGTTTTCTAATAAATCAGACATTGTTAAGGTATAACTTAGATTGAGCTGTTTTATTTGACTTTCATAATAAGAATACTTTGGTTCTTTTATTTTTCTTCTAAATAATTTGTTACCCTGAAAAGGTCCAATATACTTTTCGGTGTTTTTCTTTCTGTATAGTCAAAACTATTTTTATTATCCATACAATAATGATACTTAGTATTTCTTGCAACTGCCATTTGTTCACATTTCATTTGCATTAGGAAGGTAAAAGCAATATCTTCAAAACGACAGTGTTTTAAAAAACGATCTTCTCCAATTAAATCCCTTTTGAAAAGTCTATGCCAACAGTAAGCACCACCTAGTGTAATAGGAGTTTCGTCTTTTTTAAAATCTATTTTATCTCCTGCTTCAAAGCTACTTAATAGAGCAGTTTCACTAATTGATATAGAGGAGTTTTTTCTATCTATTACTTCTAATAATTTTTCATAGTAATCAGGGTCAATATAATCATCACTATCGACAAAACCAATGTATTTTCCACTTGATATCTCTATTCCTTTGTTTCTTGCAATACTCACTCCTTCATTTTGAGTGAACGAAAATATTTTAAATCTAGGATCTCTATTGTGGTAAACTTCCATAATATCTAGACTATTATCTGTTGAGCCGTCATTTATTAGTAAAAATTCTATATCGCATTCCGTTTGATTTTCTAGAGAAGTTAAACATCTTTTTAGATAGTCCTCTGTATTATAAATTGGCACAATTACACTAGTTTTTGCCATACTTAGTCGCCTCTTTCTAGATGCTTATTATATCAAAGCTGCGTCCATTTGGCGAGCAAAATTGTTCCTTATTATATTTTTTTATGAGTTTTTGATTATTAGAGATTTTATTTTAGTTTTAAATTCCTTATCACACGTAGTTTGGTCCATTTTCCTATACGATTGTTGCCATTTATCATATCGAAATTTTTCTAGAATGTTACATCCTGGATGGTCTAATTTCTTATACTCATCATCATATTTTTTATTTATTAAAACTTGAAGATGATTTAATAGACCAATTATTATTTCTTTGTTTGCTGTAGAATTTTCAATGTATGATGCTGCATCTAAGTCAAACTCCATTTGAAGAGTGCGAATTTTTTCTTGGTAACAGGAATATTCAGGATTTTTTTCGACTAACTCTCCTAAATATTCTGCTACTTTTATGAAATCTAGTGCACTTTGTAGGGTATAAAGGTCTTGCATATTAAATGAGAAGGCATTATCTATACAATAGTAGTAATTGGTAAAATCTGCAACTGCTGCCCTTCCACTTTTCATATTCATAGCGATCGTAAAGGCACTATCTTCAAATCGACAATGTTCTATAAAACGTTCATCTCCTATCAAATCTCTATCAAATAAATGAAAACAGGAAGAACCATTTCCTTCTGCAATATATGTTTCCTTCTTTCTATAATCAATCATTTCTTTTATTTTTCTATTCGCAGTAATGATTTTACTAATTGCAATTGGGATATGGGTTTCTTCCATAGCAGTTGATAATACTTTAAAGTAATCTTCACTAACATAGTCATCACTATCCACAAAACCGATATAGATTCCGGTTGCGATATCAAGTCCCTTATTTCTTGCAATACTCACTCCCTCATTTTGAGATAGCGATATCGTTTTAAAACGAGAATCACAGTTATGAAACATTTCCATAATATTTCTACTGTCATCGGTTGAGGCATCATCTACTAAAATAAACTCTACGTCTTTTTCTGTTTGACTATGTAGTGATAGAAGACATCGTGTCAACAAGTATTCTGTATTATAAATTGGTACGATTACGCTAATTTTGGGCATTATGCCACTTCCTTTTCATTATCTATAAATAAATTATTTTTTACAATCTATATTACTAGAGGAGGCCTAAAAAAAACGTCGATATATGAATATCAACGTTATAAATAAAAAGAAATTCCATACATAAAATATGAAATCCATTTCTTTCCACTCAGAGTAGACAAAATCATTTTCTTTTTTTTATTCTTTATCCTATTTTAACTTATAAGGATTTGTACTGCTACCATTTCCTCCTGTTATTAATATGCTAGATTTTAGATAAATTGTAGGATAGACAGAAAAGCTCTTTGAACTCGTATTACTCTTTTGCACGCCTCCATTTGATATTATATAAATATTTGGCTCTGTCCGAAGAGGTGATATAGTCCACTTATATCCTGATGAATTTAACCAATCATTATTTTTACAAGTTGCATAACTAGACAGGTTCGTAGATATGCAACTACTACTCCCAGCTGCATAACCATAGTCACTTGGGTACATTAATCCAACGTCTCCTACCCAACTAGTAGAATGTTCACTATATACTTTTGTATCCCTTTCATAATCATAAAAAACACCTGTTGTTAGATCTTCCTTAAAAATTCCACCTAAATACCATTTAGTCTTTCCTATCATACTTTTTGAAATCTCAGTTAAACCAGTACTACTAAAATCGCAATCTGTCATTAACGCTTGTCCATCTTGATAATCCGGACACTTTCCACTTGTTCTATTGTAATATGGTCCACTGTTTAACATTTGTTGTAGCACACTATCAGTCCAATCGCTGGGTCTTTCTGCTAAAGAATCAGCGAATCTATAGTTTCCAATGCTTTCCTCTCTTATCATCTTTACTCTCTGCTCTTTTTTACCATTTTCATCTTCTACTGTAAAAACACCAATAATTCTCCAAAGCTCATCATTAAAGGTTACATAATTATTAGGAGTAGCTCCTACGTATCTATACTCCATAAGTTCATCTGTCGTCCAGTCTACTCGTTGTCCCACTGCTCTTTGTGCATAAGAAAACATCTCCCGTTTTTCTGTTTCTGTTGCTGTATCATAATCCCTATAATCTCCATTTACTTTTGATAATAATTTTTCTACTGCGTTTACATTTTTAGTTTGGATTGCTTCTACTCGTAGTTTTCCTTTAAATATGGTTCCCATCACTTCATTGGTAGCGTTCTCATTAATCCACATTCTTAATGTATAAGTATATTTTTCTTTGGATGCGATTTCTCCTTTATCAAAAAGTCGGTTAGGAGAAGTACCTATTGTACTTAATAAATCGTAACCAATAACCTCATCATCTCTTGTTAATTGGTATTTGATAAAGTCGTTATTCATACGAGTTTCTCCATCACCTAAATCTAAGTCATCTAAATAAATCTCGTAACTACTATTAATCGTTCCTGTATTTTCTAACGTAAAAGTATAAGCGGTTGAAGTAAGACCTTCTTCATCGGTTACTGGAATAGCATCTGCAAGTGAGATTCCTCCTGTCATGGTATCATCTAGGTTTAATTCTAACGTTCCTGCTTTTAGGTTTAACTCCTTCTCTCCTCTTAGAGTTAACTGTAACCATGCATAAGAAAGTCCTACCAACATGATGATGGCACTCACTATCACAAATAAACTCATCTTATGTTCCTTTACAAACTCTGTTGTCTTACTTTTTTCTTTCATATACTCTTCTCCTATTATTATAATACCATAATCTAAGGTCTTTGGGTATTCTTTTTTCTTTATAGAAAGCAAAAACGTCGATATATGAAATATTAACGTTATAAACAAAAAATTTTTGGTGGCGTCCCAATATTTTTTCCTTATTTATTAAGAAAAAAACAGAACTTTGGTAGCTACGTGATTGCTACCTACAAGAATTCATAGTGATTTATAATGATTATGAAAAGTAAAAGAAGTAAAGCTACTAATATACCTATGTCGATAAAAAAGAAAAATTAAAAACACTTAAAGTCATAACTCTAAGTTCTATTGCTTAATCGTTTCGTTTTTTGTTTCCTTATATTTTTCTGAAAGTTTTTGTAATGCTTTTGTATTAATTATCTCATATACATCATTATATACAGAAAGTAATTGTTCATCTGGAAGTCTTGTTATTTTTTTATCAAATTGAGCACTTTCAATTTTTATAGGAATTTCAATTCTAATATAAGATTTCTTTTTTAATCCTATTTCTTTCCAATCCTTTATTATTTTTCTTTTATATCTATCATATTGTGTAGTCAACTTTAATACGTGAAAATTACGATTATCCTCTTCCACAATCAGACCTCTACCATCATCTAAAATAAGGCATGGTCTTCTTTGTAACTTAACATTTATATCATTATTATCGTCTACTTCCAAAATTGGAATAGTAACTAACCAAATTTCTCCTACCTCTGCATTCATCCTATAATACCTTTCTATGTTTTAAATCCTTCTCTGTTAATCCTAACCTGTATAATATAGAATTATTATATTCTCTTTTTTTATTATTACTAACACTTGCTTTAATATTTTTCATACTTTTTCTGTATTCTTGAAGAGTAAGTCCTAGCATGGATGCACAGTCTTTTTCCTCTTCAATGAACTGTCTTTTATTTACCATAAAACTACTCCTCCTATTATTCTTATCGTATCATACAAAATTTGAATTTACAAGATACTCATTTTGTAAAATTGAATTATACTATACAATTTTTTATGCTAAATGTCAATTATATTATATCTATTTTAAAAAATGATTAACACTACGTGTTACCAACGTACCTATTCTCACGCTGTTTCACAGAGTTTTTTAAAAACTAAAAAACGTTGATACTCTTATATATCAACGTTATAAACAAAAAAAATTCTTGGCAACGTCCTATTTTCGCGATATAACTATCGTCGGCGCTGAAGGGCTTAACTTCTGTGTTCGGGATGGGAACAGGTGTACCTCCTTCGCTATTGTAACCAAGAAAATATATAGAGAAACAATTCTCTGAAAACCTAAGATATCGTGTTCAT
>CAZWXX010000072.1:0-6078 GCA_964637865.1 uncultured Muribaculaceae bacterium
GCAACATATTATGCACAAACAACAAAAAGTGCAGTAACTAGAAGTGTTACTTATACAAAACAAGGAACTGGTGTAACGGCGATTGGAAAAACCAGTGATTCTTGTACCATAGGAGCAACATATAATGGAGCCTTACAAGGAACCACATGTACAGTGACCTTACCATCTATAACAGTATCCAGTGGATATACTGTAGTTGGATGGAATACCAATAAAGATGCTACAAGCGGAACAGCTGTAAATGGGACGATAACCTTAAGCGGAAATGCAACTTATTATTCTATTAGTTACAAAAATGCAATAACTTACACAGTAAACTTCAATGCAAATGGAAATACAATTAGTGCTACAAGTAAGAGTTGTACGATACCAGCAGTATATAATACAATGAGTCAAGCAACGAGTTGTATTACCAAAACTCCAACCATCACCGCTCCAACAAATACTCCGACAGTTGTTGGATATAATCAAACATCAAGTGCAACTTCTTCTCAAGTGGGAAGTAATGCCAACCTAACAGTGAATTCTTCTAATAATGGAAAAACCTATTATGCGATTACAAAGAAAGAGAGTAGAACGGTAACAATTACTTTTAATAAAAATGGAGCAAAAACGCAAACAAATGCTAGTGGAGTCGCAGTGGAGGATGATACTGTTACTAGAAGTTGTACAATACCTCCAGTTTACAATAATAAAGTACAATCAAGTACCTGTATTGTAGAATCCCCAACAATAGTAGGAACCGCAAATACCCCAACAGTAATTGGTTATAGTACAGCAACGGGAACTCATACAAGTAGTTGGAATCATAATACAGAAAAAGCAGTAAGTGCTAATACAACATATTATGCGCAAACTAAAAAAGATGCCATAACAAGAACGGCAACTTTTGAAGAAAGTTCAGGAGTAACAGCTATCGGCAAGACTAGTGCCTCTTGTACCATAGGCGCAGTATATAATAATGCAGCACAAGGAACTAGTTGTAATGTAACGCTCCCCTCCATTACTCAAAAAAAAGGATATGATACAGGTTTTTGGTCCAAATCATCTACGGCAAAAGGAGGTTATTCTCCACAAGAAAAGAGACAGCTATCGAGTAGTGATGAAAAATACTATGCAATAGCATTAGATACCACACCACCAGTATTAAAACTTTTTAATATAAAAAAAGCTAATTCTTCCGTGCAAATCACCTTAGATATAACAGATACAAGTGGTGAAATAGATCCTTCAAAACAACGAAAGAGATTTTATGAGTATACCACTTTTAAAGCGGATAATTCAAGTCTATCACGTTCTGACTATAGCTTAGACCAATTTACAGCTTATTATGACATTACTGATGGATATAGACAAAAACTGCAATGGAATCCTGGGCCAACTATAATTGACTCTTCTCATTATATGGGTAAAAAATTAATTTTAGTTATAGAAGAAAATACGATATATGATGATAGTGGTAACGGAAACGTCGAAACGGTACTGAATACAGGATATACGATCGAGTAAAAATGTCTCTTTATTACCAACATGTTAAAGAGCATCACACAAAATTTACTGTCACCTCTTATCTAAAATATCAATCCCATATTTATGATTTTTATTATCATAAAAGAGCATTTCATGGATAGGATGATAAGTTAAATAAAGGAAAAAAAGATAAATGATAATAATCAGAAAAGCACTAACAACATTTAAAATAGGGTGCTTTTTCTTTAGAAAAGTTAAAATATATTCGGTTAAAAAAATACTAATAAATAATGCAATAAACGTATAAATCATTACTTCTCCAAAGATAGTATAAATAGGTAAATAAAGAAGAAGTAATAGAAAAATAGAAAGAATGATACGAAGAAACATTTTTAAAAAGCTATTTTTCTGTTTTCCTCTAATCATTACCAAAAGACTAAATATAACCTCTGCAGTCGCTAGCATCTTCAAATGCTCAAAAATACTTTCATTAACTGGAAAGAAAATACTAGTAAAAAAGCTAGGTAAAAGACGATAACCAAAATGAAATAGACTACAAAGAATAAAAATAATAATACTAGAAAAAAGAAGACTTTTAAAATCTTTAAGTTTCATATCATCACCACTATTATTTTATCCTCTTTCAAGAAAAGTATGCTATAATTACTTTATCGGAGGAGTTTAGAGAGTGAAAAAAGAAGTAATTGCAAAAGAACTAGCAGAAATAGCACATAAGGGTCAAAAAAGAAAAGGAAGTAGGGAAGATTATATTCTTCATCCACTAGCTGTCTATGAGATAGTAAAAAGATATACAGAAGATAGTGATATTTTAGCAGCAGCATTATTACATGATACAACAGAAGATACAGATCTTACTTATCAAGAAATAGAAAGGAAATTAGGTAGTAGAGTAGTAAATATAGTAAAAGAAGTATCCACTAGGAAAGAAGATAAAAAAACACTTACTTGGAGAGAGCGAAAAGAAAATACAGTAAAAAGTATTGCTACTTTGACCAAAGAAGCACAATTAGTAGAAATAGCAGACAAAGTATCCAATGCCAAAGACTTAACAAAGTTATGGGACGAAAATGGAAATCTACATTTTGATCAATTCAAAGAAAAAGATCCCGCTCTTCAAGAATGGTATTATAGAAGTCTTTATGAACAGTTCAAAGATCATGCAAAATCTAAAGAAGTTTTGCTTCTTGCCGAAGAGTTAAATCAACATGTATCTCTTGCGTTTGGACGTAGTTATCCTGAGTATAGAAAAGAAAATACTAGTAGCAAAAGCACTGAAAGAAGTCTTGTGAAAAAGTTATAATAAATGGGGAGGAAGGAAAAATGCACAATGATTTGATAAACCAGATTAGGCAAAAAGTAGATATAGTAGATATCATCGGGGAGAGAATCCCCCTTGTTTCTCGAGGTAAAAATTACTTTTGTGTTTGTCCCTTCCACGATGACTCCAATCCTTCCATGTGTATCTCTCGCGAAAAACAAATCTATACTTGCTTTTCTTGTCATGCCACAGGAAACGTTTACACCTTTTTAGAAAACTATGAACATTTAAGCTTTAAAGAAGTATTAAAATATTTAGGAGATAGAGTAGGAATAGACGTTGGAAATATAGGAGTAGATAAGAAAAATACCAAATACGATAAAATCTATGAAGCCTACCAACTAGCCTCTAAATATTATCAAAATAACCTAGCAAGCGAAATGGGACGAGAGGCTAAAAAATATTTAAGTGAAAGAAAAATAGATGAGCAAATAATCAAAGAGTTTTCTATAGGACTCTCCCTTCCTGGAAATAATCTAACTACACTGTTAACCAAAAAAGATTATAGTCTTCTAGAGTTAAATAAAATAGGACTCTCCAGTGAAAATAGAGATATTTACCATGATAGAATTATGTTTCCCCTACATGATATCACAGGACGTACTGTTGCCTTTTCAGGACGTATTTATAAAAACCAAGACCAAAATAAATATTTAAACACCAAAGAAACAGAAATCTTTAAAAAAGGAAATATTTTATATCATTATCATCTTGCTAAAGAAGAAGCAAGAAATAAAAAATGTATCATTATAATGGAAGGATTCATGGATGTAATTCGTGCAAGTACCATAGGCATTCACAATACGATAGCACTAATGGGAACTGCCTTAACTCATGAACAAATGATATTAATAAAAAGACTTTCTCCTAATATTATATTATGTCTAGATGGAGATGATCCTGGAAAAGAGGCCATGCTAAAAGCAGGAGAGGCTTTTTTAAAAGAACAAATAGAAGTAAAAATAGTTGTTTTACCGAATAATGATGATCCAGATACTTTTATCTTAAAAGAAGGAAAGGCACGTTTTGAAGCACTAATAGAAAATGCGATTTACTTCAGTAATTATAAGATGAAAATCTTAAAACAAAAAGTAAATCTAGCAAGTTCTAAAGAAAAAGCTACCTATATTGATGAAGTATTAGAACAACTGACTGCAATTGACGATATCATTCGTATAGAAATCACTCTAAAAAGTCTTGCAAAAGAGTTCGATATAGGGTATAATACACTGGAAATACGGTTTAAAGAGAAAAAAGACAAAAAAAAGAAACCGACCTCTTTTATAATTGCCTCTAACACAAATAAGAAAACAAAGTATATAAAAGCAGTAGAATCCTTGATTTATTATATGATGACAGAAGAATGGGTTCTAACCAAACTGAAGCAAGAACACTTAATTTTTCCTGAAGAAAAGTATAGAATTACCATAAATGAGATATTCTATTATTATGAGAAATATGGAAAACTTGAGATTGCTGATTTTTATACTTATGCAAAAGAGAAAAAGGAAGTAAAAGAGGTACTAGATGAATGCTTGCAAGAAGAATATGAAAATAACGTAAGCTCTCTGCTAATTATGGAACTATTTAAAGCGATTCGTGAAAATAGTCGTAACCTAGAAATAAAACGGTTAAAAAAGAAAATGTTAGAAGAATTAGATCCTTTAGAACAAGCCAAAATAGCAGAGCAGATTAGGAAGTTACGAATAGGAGATTAGTAAAAATGATTGGTGAAATTAAGACATTAGAAGAAAGAAAAGAAAAATTATTATCCCTTGGAACAAAACAAGGTTATATCACCTATGAACAATTAGCAGATGAACTAAAAGGACTAGATATTGATAGTGATGCCCTAGATGAACTATATAATGCGATAATCGATGCAAATATTGAAATTGTTGCAGAAGATGGAGACGAAGACGCAAGTGGCGAAGAAATTACATCAGATATGAAAGCAGAAGATTTAACATTATCAAAAGATATCAAAATTAATGATCCAGTTCGTATGTATCTAAAAGAAATTGGACGTATTAACTTGCTTACTTCAGATGAAGAGTTTGAGTATGCAAGACGCGCTGAAGAAGGGGACGAAGAAGCCAAAAAAATGCTAGCAGAATCGAATCTTCGACTTGTAGTATCCATTGCAAAAAGATATGTAGGTCGTGGAATGTTATTTCTAGATTTAATTCAAGAAGGAAATATTGGGTTAATGAAAGCAGTAGATAAATTTGATCCTACCAAAGGATATAAATTTTCAACTTATGCAACATGGTGGATTCGTCAAGCAATTACTCGTGCAATCGCTGACCAAGCAAGAACCATTCGTGTTCCAGTACATATGGTAGAAACAATTAACAAATTAGCAAGAGTTCAAAGACAGCTAACACAAGAATTAAATAGAGAACCAACGGATGAAGAAATTGCTGAAAAATTAGGAATTACTGTAGAAAAGGTAAGAGAAGTTTATAAAATTAGTCAAGATCCAGTCTCTCTTGAGACTCCAATTGGAGAAGAAGATGATTCTCATCTAGGAGACTTTATAAAAGATGAGCTTATGATGGGACCAGAAGAATATGCAACTGTCGAAATGTTAAAAGAAGAATTAGCAGGAGTTTTATTAACCCTAACTGATAGAGAAGAAAAAGTGCTTCGCCTACGTTTTGGATTAGATGATGGACAATGTAGAACTCTAGAAGAAGTTGGACAAATTTTTGGAGTAACAAGAGAGAGAATTCGTCAAATCGAAGCCAAAGCCTTAAGAAAATTAAGACATCCATCTAGAAGTCGTAAATTAAAGGATTTCTTAACAGATTAATGAAGATTAACAACAGATTAAAAAAAGTAGCAGATTTAGTAGATAAAAATGCCAAAGTAATGGATATTGGTTGTGATCATGCGTTACTAGATATTTATCTTACGAAAGAAAAAAAGATTCCCTACTGTGTAGCATCAGATATAAAAGAAGGTCCCCTAAACCAAGCAAGAGAAAATATAAAAACATATCAACAACAAGGAAAAATACAACTACGTCTAGGAAATGGATTAGATGTTTATACAGAAGATCTTGACACTGTAATTATTTGCGGTCTAGGCGGAAAAACAATGCAAGGCATTTTTGTCCAAAACTTAGAAAAGTTAAAAACAATTGATACCATTATTTTATCACCTAATAATTATCAAGCAGATATCAAAAAATTCTTAGTAAAACATGGCTATTATATTGATGAAGAAGTACTAATAAAAGAAAAAAAGATTATATATCAAATTAT
>CAZWXX010000073.1:0-5999 GCA_964637865.1 uncultured Muribaculaceae bacterium
TATTTATATTATTGTTAGTTAAGTCTAGAGTGATTAGTATTATGAAACTTAAAAGTCCAATTAGGGATATTAGTATTCCTTCCTTTAAATAAGGGGAGTGATATACCATTTTTATATGATGAAGTCCTTTTTTTATTGGAAATCCTAAGAAAGCGGTATTTACTTTTTCAATCTTTTGCCTCTTTCCATCAACCCATACAGTAAAGCCTTTATCATAAGGAATTGAGGTTGCAAAATATCCATTGTTACTTACATTAATTTTTCCTTCTAGTTTATTATTCTGTTTGTTTTCTACATACCATTTGTCTACCGTTTTTATTTTGTTTTTTATTTCATTATAATCTAGAATGTAGGCTCTAAAATCACTTAATACGTAATGTCCTTCTCCAATCGTGATGGTTAACTTATTCCATGCTTCATTTTGGGATAAAACATAGTGAAAGGTATTATTATGATTTTGATATTCTGATTCTGTACAACTAATTTTATTCATAGTTCCATTTATTCCTATTTTTTGATTTGGTAAATTGCATGTTGTTTGATTATGGATTTTTAATGTGATGAACAATATTTCATTATTTATTGGTTTTTCTAAGGGGATTTTTATTTTTGTATCTTTTTTGGCATCTATTATATATTTGCTTCCTTTTTTTCTAATTTTTAGATTTTTGGTGTTTAATGGTTTTAGTTCAGGTATTTCTGCTTTTTTACTTTTTCCTTTAAATTGGAAGGTGGTTTTTTTGTGTTCTGTTATTACGTTAGCGATTAATGCTTCTTCTTGTTTTGGATAGGAAAGTTTTTCTAAATCCGTTTTTCTTATCATTCTATTTGTGGCATAGCCTATTGGCATTACATTATCATTTTGATAAATAGTTTTGTTCCCTTGCTTTTTTCGTGCTTCATAACCAATTGATGCTTTTTTAGATGATAAAGTATATTTTATTCCCATAAATGTTTGAAACATAATGTTGTTTGATTGGGCAAGAATTAGAGTATTTCTATTTGGAAGGGGATTTTTAAATACTTTTTGTTGAAAATTATTGTAATCTTTATGGAAGGTAGAAGAATAGACTGAGGTGGTATAGTGTTTTGGACTAACAATTTTATTTACTGTGTATAGTGTATTATCTAAGTTGGCACTTCTAGTCATATATTTTTCATTTTCTATCTCTTTTGTTAGCATTGTTTCTGTTTGCTTATTGAAAACTTCTGTTAAAAAATTTTTTTCTACATAATTATCACTTTGTTCGCCAACATACCAATTTATCATAATCGTTATTATTAATGGTAGGATAAATAGAAGTTTATTATCTTTTTTTGTAATAAATATTAAAGCAATAAAGGTTATGGTGAGATCTATTATAAAAATTAGGGGATGAAAATTTTGAAGCGAAAATAGGGAGGTTAAGAATAATATTGTGATAATAAGAAAGAGTTTTTTTAGTTTTATTTTTTTAACGAATAAGTCATCTAAAAACCTTATTAGTATAAGGCCTATTATTGGTAAGAAGGGGATAAAGATTTTGTTTCTGATATAAAGTCCACCGTTTAACAAATAAATTATAAGGGGTAGTGTTATTATTATAATTAAAGTAATACTTAGAAAGCGACTTTCTTTTTCTTTTGTTGTAGTGAAGTGGATGAGTGCTATTAGACTTATTGATGTTAGTCCTAGAGAGTAAGTATCATATAAAATTGCTTCTAGGTTTGCCCTTGGTATTAATAAGTTTAAAATAGAAAAGGTGGCTTCACTACTTCCTCTTCCTTCTAGAATTACATATGCTGTTGGGAGAAGTAATACTCCTGCTAGCATTATTGCTACTATTATTGGTATTAGAAATTTAATTCCATCTATTATGAATTGCTTTATTTTTATTTTGTTTGTTTTTTTTATATAACAGTAGACGCCATATATGATAAAAATAAAGATTCCAATAATACTATAGTAGTAGCTAGTTACAATCATTAAAAAAGTACTGATTGTAAGTAGTGTTCTTTTATTTTTATTAAAGTAATGATCAATTCCTATTAGACCTAATATTAAAAATGGCATATAGTTTACAAACATGAAGTGTCTATGGAAATGGAATAAAAAAGAGGAAGAAAAGATTAAAATAATCGTTGCTAAAAAAGCATGATCTTTGTTTTTGGTATGGCTATTTAAAAAGTAAAATAGTAAAAGACCAGATAGTATAAACAAAATAATATTAGAAATTATGATATAAGTGGTCATATCTATTTTTGGAAAGAGGTATGAAAGTAGTATTATGGGATTTAATAAGCCATAGTATGAAAAGTTATATATATTTTGTCCTGCACCAATATGAGGGGCGAAGTTTGGTATTAGGGATCCTGTTTTATAAAAAGTATTTCTAAAATAGTCTGGGAAAATCGTATGTTGATTGATCCAATCTGTTTTGGAACCAAAAATATAGCCTGGAGTTATTATTGTGTTTATTGCAAGAAGCATTATTATTGTTAAACTTATATAAAAAAATGCATTTTTTCTTTTCATATGACCTTCCTTTTTTTTAATTATATATCAATTTATATGATGATGCAAATTTTATTGATATTCCATATGTTCTTTGTTAAAATATATAAAGTGGAGCGTGGTAGTATGAATAAAAGTATGAAAAAAATTATGCTTGGTATTGTTATTATTTGTTTTTTAGTGATTCTTTTTGATCTTGTTTTTTTCCTTTATAAAAGACAAAAGCCTCAGGATTATTCTAATTATTTTGATAGTGTGAATGCTTTTTCTGATATTTCAGATGGTTATATTGGAGTCGGTAGCAATAATGATAATGATCAAAATTATGAGAAAGCTAAACTTACTAAATTTGATGGTAAGATGGAAAAAGTTTGGGAGAAGTATTATAATCGTGGGTATAATAGTACTTTTTATAATGTGGCTGTAGATGATGATGGTTATGTTGCTGTTGGTAGTGTTCAAAAGGATAAAAATGAGAAAAAGAATCATACTACTTCTGCTTTAATTGTTAAATATGATTCAGATGGAAAAGAACAGTTTTCTCGTACTTTGCAAATTTTAGAAAAGTCTGTTTTTAAAAATGTCGTAGTCTTAGATGATGGTTATCTTGTTGTCGGGCAAAGTATTTATGATAATTCCACTTTAGGAAATTCTTCTGAGGGGGGAGCTATTTTGATTAAATATGATAAAAATGGGGAAATTTTATTTAGAAAGAATTATGGTGGTAATAAGTCAGGTCTTTATAATGATTTAGTAGTAGATGGAGATTATATCTATGCTGTTGGTAAGGATTATGGACGTGTTGGCATTATTAGTAAATATCGTTTAAATGGTGAATATCTTTCTACTAGTACTTATCAATATACAGATACATTAGGATTTACTGGGATTACTAAAATAGATAATGATTTTGTTTTGGTGGGTGCTAAAAAAATAAGTGAAGACGAATTTGATCATGATATTGATGGTTTGGTTGTAAAATATAATGAGAATTTAGAGAAGATTTCAGAAGTTTTATATCAAGGGGATGGTTTAGAACGGTTTAATGTTTGTAAGAAAGATAATAAAAATAATTTAGTTATTGTTGGACATAGTGCTATCTTAAATAAAGAAAAATCTACGAAGGAGAAGAATGTTTATCGTTATTATGGACTTCTTGCTAAATATAAGAGTGATTTAAAAGAGGTTTATGTAGAACAATATGGGGATGGTAATGATGATTATTTTACTGATGTTGTTCCTATTTATGAAAGATATTTTGTTAGTGGGTATTCTAAATATAAAAAACAGGGTTATTTTTCTAAGTTTCTTACCTATAGTGATGCTGGTAAAATGCTTAAGGTAAAATAAGTGTTTATTTGTGAGGTGGATATGGATGGAGAAGGATGATTTCTTTTTTCATGATTATCAGATGTATCTTTTAAATAGAAAAGATAATACTAAAATTTTATTTGATATTTCTCATCTTCGAGATCGGTTTTTTGATTTGTTTCGGGATTTAGAAGAGGTTGTTTCTCCTTATGAATTAGAGAGATTTGATCAGAATTTAAAAGAAGCAGAAAGAGATTATGAAAAGTTGGTTCAGGAAGTAGAAGATATGCAAAAAAAGCAAGATGTAGTAGATGATGAAATTGATGTAGTTGATGATGAGCGAGAGGAAGTTTTAGAAAAGAGAGATACCAAAGAGGAGACTATTTCTGAACAGAAGAGTATTAGCACTTCTACTTTTCAGGAATATGATGAGTTTATGGATCAGGCGATGGATGTTGCGGATACTTTAGAATATCATAAAAAAAATATTCAAAAGTATATTGGTCTTATTGATCAAATTCAGGCACGAGAGGTTACTGTTTATCGCTCTTTGATGGTTCATCATACTACAATGCTTGCTACTAGATTTGTTCAAAGATCTATAGAGTCTAAGGTTTTATCTGCTGTTCTTCCTAAAAAAATTGCACAACTTTATTTGGCAGTTCAGTTAGTAAATGATGCTAAGAATATAGCTATGAATGATCCTTTGACTATTACACGGAAGGAAATTGATGTTTCTTATTATGATGAGCTGATTCGAGAACAAGGAAATGTAAAGGATTATCGGCAAATGCTTGTTTCTACTTTGAATGGAGTTTCTTCTTTGAAAGAGAAGTATAAGGATAGTTGTGATGGGTTTCCTAATTCTTATTTATATCAGGAGAATTTGAAGAAGCTTGATGAATTAGAGGATATGCTTGTTAGGGAGGCAGTTCAGTTAGAAGAGGTGGTTTCTTCTTATGATGAAACTATTGATTATCAGGATCAAAAAATAAAAGTATTAAAAGATTTATAATTAGAATTTGGAGGTAGAAGTTATGCAGTATTATAAAGGGAATCTTCGACTAATAGAAGGGATAGATGGGGATATTTCTAATGATAGAATTGTAGATAGTAATGTGGTTGTTTATGAAGGGTTTGCTCATGTATATTGTTATGCTATAAGCGGAGATGTTGTTAGTAGAAAAGAGGATGCTCAATCTTTGATTTATTCTTCTTTAGAAAAAACTTTTGCTATTTACTTTGATTTCTTTCATATGGAACCAATTTCTTCTTTAGAGGCTGCTCAGCTTGTACTTCAGAATTATTGGGGAGAATTTAGTCCTGTTTTAGAAAGTGATATATCTAAAGTTTTACAAAAGGTTATGAAAGCATAAAAAAACAGCGATGGGCTGTTTTTATTTGTTATAAAATTCAACAATTAGTGATTCATTAATATCTGCATTTAGTTCATTACGCTCTGGCATACGAACATAAACACCAGATAAATTTTTTTCATCATATGTTACATATTCTACACGTTTTGTAACTTTTTCTAATGCTTCTAATACTGCTTTATGATCTTTTGATCCTTCTTTTAAAGCAATTGTATCTCCAACTTTTACACGATAAGATGGAATATCAACTTTTTTACCATTTACAGTAATATGTCCATGGTTAACAAGTTGTCTTGCTCCACGACGTGTTGTTGCAAATCCTAGACGGTAAACTAAGTTATCAAGACGTGATTCTAGTAATCTTAAGAAGTTTTCACCATGTACACCTTTTAGTTTTCCTGCTTCATCAAAAGTTTTTCTGAATTGTTTTTCGTTTAATCCATACATGAAACGAACCTTTTGTTTTTCTTTTAATTGTACGCCATAGTCAGATAGTTTTCCATGTCGTGCATTTCCATGTTGACCAGGTCCGTATGGACGACGTGCTAATTCTTTTCCAGTTTCACTGATTGAGAATCCTACACGACGAGCTTTCTTATAACTAGGTCCAGTATATCTTGCCATAATTTTTTCTCCTTTCTTTGTTTTTTTACAAGTCCTCTCGAAAATTTTATTTGGCCGTAAATAAGGGAGTTTTTCATTCGCCTTAACAGCAACGGTTACTCACCAAACTCAAAAAACACGTTCATTTACTCCAAACATGCTGTTTCAAGTGAATTGCAGTATTAATTATATGCAAAACCCCTTGAAAAGTCAAG
>CAZWXX010000074.1:0-5971 GCA_964637865.1 uncultured Muribaculaceae bacterium
TTTAAAATAGTTAGGTGAGTTTACTCACTAAATGTACTTCCAGTACCAAGACAAGCCATGTAATTTATTGCATGGTAGTTGACATAAAAAATCAGAGATTGTGAATAACTTTCTCTGATTTTTGCTTACAAATTAAGGTAAACATCACCAAAATTTAGTACAATTGAATTGAAAAAAACAAAATTGTTACTAAACAAAATAATTGGAGGTGTTTACATGAACAATTTTACCAAAGAAACATATCAAACGAAAAGAGAAATATTGAATTTTTCAAAAAAAATTACAGAAGGAACATTTAAACCTATGCAAAAATTAACTCAAGATATAATATATGGAATATTAAGTAGTAAAAGCTGTTTGCTAAGTGATATATCACGCGAATTAAAAGAAGATATAAAATTAATAAATACAATAGATAGATTATCAAATCGATTAGCAACAATTGATAAAGAAGAAAAAGAAAAAATGAAAGAAAATTACTATAAAGAAGTAATGAGATATTTACCTGATGAGTATGTAATCGTATTAAATGATGATACAGATTTAAATAAAGAATATAGTAAAAAGTTAGAAGATTTATGTGTGGTAAGAGATGCAAGTAGTCAAGTAGAAAGATATGTTAATGGGTATAAAGTATGTGAATACGTAGCATTAAGTAAAATAAAAAAGACACCAATGAGTTTGTATAGCAAAATATATTCCACAACGAGTGATAATTTTAAAAGTGAAAACGATGAAACAATCCAAGGAGAAAATGAAGTGATCAAAATATTAGGAAAAGAAAACAAGAAACCAATATTTATAAGAGATAGAGGATATGATGCCAATGAATATTTTGAAAAAGATATAAAAGAAGATAATAAATTTGTAACAAGATTAAAAGGGAATCGATATTTACTATTTAAAGGAAAAAAACGAATAGTAGAAGATGTAGCAGAGATGCGGAAAGGAAAAATCAGTACAAAATTAATGTATCAAGGAGAGAATAAGGAATGTAGTATAAGTTATACAAAAGTAGAATTACCAGCATGTAAGGGAAAAGAAGTAAGCTTGGTAACAATACATGGATTAAGTAAAGATGGAGTTCCAATGATGCTATTAACAAATTTAGAAGTAAAAGATAAAGAAAGTGCCGAACATATAGTAAGATTATATTTTTTAAGATGGAGAATAGAGGAATATTTTAATGTAAAGAAAGAATATAAGTGGGAAAATTCACTGTTAAGGACATTAGAATCAATGAATAATTTGAATATGATGTTAACAATGGCGATGACTCATATATCCATATTAGTAGAAAAATTAGATAAAAACTTTCATAGTAATGTAATTTTAGAACGAGCAAAATCATTAAAAGAAAAAGCAATAATATATTTAGGAATGATGGGAACAGGAATAAAAGAAATATTAAGATATGCACGGTGTGGAATCAAAGAATGGCAACATATAGAAGAAAGAGAAAAGTATAAACAATTAGAGTTAAGACTGTAGAATGAATTAAAATTTAAAAGAAAAAATAGAACATTAAAGATGTTCAGTTTTAAGTATGTATTAATATAAGAAAAATCATAAATTTTTAAGACATTTTCATAAATTAATGAAAAGTTAAAAATATTAGTAAGAAATTAGCGTAAAAAACCTAAACTCAAATTTCATTTTTAAGCTTAAATTAAAAATTTAGTGAAAACTTGTACTATAATACTTGTCGGAAGTTTCATTTTTAGGTACAATAGAAGTGGTGACGAAATGAAAAAGAATAATTTAAATATAGAAAATAATTTTCCGTTTGAAAAGGGGCAAAAAATTGTTATTGGATGTTCTGGAGGACCAGACTCTATGGCTTTATTTGATATGCTTTTAAAACTTCGTGAAAAATATCAACTTTTTTTGATTTGTGCACATGTGAATCATAATTTGCGAAAAGAAAGTATTGAAGAAGAAGCTTATTTAAGAAAATTTTGCAAAGATCATTTTGTATTTTATGAGACTATGACAATTGAAAAATATGGTGAAGATAATTTTCATAACGAAGCACGTACTATTCGATATCACTTTTTTGATGGTGTTATTGATAAGTATCATGCAGATATTTTGATGACAGCACATCATGCAGATGATTTAATAGAAACTGTTTTAATGCGAATTAGCAGAGGATCTAGTTTACAAGGCTATAGTGGTTTTCATTCTATTGTTGAAAAAGAAAACTATAGAATTGCTAGACCACTTATTACTTTTACGAAGGATGAATTGGAAAAGTATAATGAAGTGAATCATGTAAAATATTTTATTGATAAGTCTAATGCAGAGAGTAAATATACTAGAAATCGTTATCGTAAGGAAGTTCTTCCTTTTTTAAAAAGAGAAGATGCTTATGTTCATGAGAAATTTTTAAAGTTTAGTGAAGTTTTATATCAAGCAAATTCTTATATTGAAAAAGAGACTAAGAAAGCAGAGAAGAGAGTGCTTTTTGATCATCGTTTGAAAATTGATGCTTTTTTAAAGGAAGATGTTTTTATTCAAAAAGAGATTTTATATTCTCTTATGTCAGAGTTTTATCAAGATGATTTAATATTAGTTAGTGATAAACATATAGATTTATTGTATCAACTTATTACTAGTAAACGTGCTAATCTTACTTATAATCTTCCTAACGAGGTGCTAGCAATTAAGAGTTATGATGAGTGTTATTTGGAACGTAGGCCTAATTTTCTTAGTACTTACGAGATAGAATTTTCTAGTTTTGCTAAGTTACCTAATGGTCATGTAATTGAAAGAATTAATGAGACTAGTGAGAATAGTAATTTTATCTGTCGATTAGATAGTAGTGAGATTAGGTTGCCACTCATTATACGTACTCGTAAAATAGGAGATAAAATGGCAGTAAAAGGGTTAGATGGTACAAAGAAGCTGAAAGATATTTTTATTAATTCTAAAGTAGATGTTAAAAAAAGAGAACTTTGGCCAGTGGTTGTAGATGCACGTGGTATTATTGTTTGGTTACCAGGTTTAAAAAAGTCTAAATTTAATAAAACAAAATCAGAAAGTTATGATATAATAATGAAATATCGATAGGAGGAGAGATATTTGTGAATAAGAAAACAGTAAAAAAGGGATTACTTCCTTACGTATTTATTTTTTTGATTATGATAGCAATTTATTATTGTTTTAATGTGATGAATCAAAAGGTAAATATTTTGACTTATAATGAGTTTATTGAAAAGGTAACAGATGGTTCTGTTTCAAAGCTTGAGGTAACGCCAAGAGATAGAGCTAAAACTTATGAAATTCGAGGAAAACTTGAGAAATATAAAGAAAATGAATCATTTTTTGTTCGTGTTCCTCTTAGTGAAGGGGTTATGAACAAAATTATAGAGGCTTCAGAGACACAAAATTTTAAAATGACTACTGTAGCAGATCCAGAGTCTAGTTCTTTGCTTTTAGTATTAGTTAATGTCTTACCTATTGTTTTATTAGTAGGCTTTGCATTTTATTTCTTTAGTAGACAGATGGCAGGAAATAAGAATTCTATGGATTTTGGAAAAAGCAAGGCTCGTTTAAATAGTGATAATAATAAAGTGACATTTAAAGATGTGGCAGGACTTAAGGAAGAGAAAGAGGAAGTAAAGGAATTAATTGATTTCTTGAAAAATCCGAAGAAGTTTCAAAGACTTGGTGCTAGAATTCCAAAAGGTGTTTTATTATTTGGGCCACCAGGTACAGGAAAAACTTTGCTTGCAAAAGCAGTAGCAGGAGAGGCCAATGTTCCGTTTTACTTTATTAGTGGGTCTGACTTTGTAGAGTTATTTGTAGGTGTTGGTGCGAGTCGTGTTCGTGATATGTTTCAACAAGCTAAAAGGAATGCACCATGTTTAATTTTTATTGATGAAATTGATGCAGTTGGTCGTCAGAGAGGTACTGGACTTGGTGGAGGTCATGATGAGCGTGAACAAACCTTAAACCAATTACTTACTGAAATGGATGGATTTGGTGCAAATGAAGGAATTATCATTATTGCAGCAACGAATCGTCCTGATGTATTAGATCCAGCGCTTCTTCGTCCAGGTAGATTTGATCGTCAAGTTACTGTTAATTTACCAGATGTTAAGGGACGTGAAGAAATTTTGGCCGTTCATGCTAAAAATAAGATTTTAGCAGATGGTATTACTCTTCATAATCTTGCAAAGAGAACGCCAGGATTTAGTGGTGCAGATCTTGAAAATTTACTTAATGAAGCGGCTCTTCTTGCTGTTCGTCGTAATAAAGAGAAAATTACAATGAGTGAAGTAGATGAGGCAACAGATCGTGTATTAATGGGACCTGCTAAGACTTCACACAAATATAGTGAAAATGATCGTAAGCTTGTAGCTTATCATGAGGCAGGGCATGCAGTTATTGGATTAAAGCTTGATAATGCGAATGATGTTCAGAAAGTTACTATTATTCCAAGAGGTT
Organism: uncultured Muribaculaceae bacterium; assembly: GCA_964637865.1. Classification (GTDB taxonomy): domain Bacteria; phylum Bacillota_I; class Bacilli_A; order RF39; family UBA660; genus MGBC119817. Next base: position 4,453 of record CAZWXX010000074.1, read on the forward strand.
CTGCAGGTGGATATAATATGATGGTACCAAATGAAGAAAAGCTTTGTTCTACTAAAACAGATTTATTAGAACAAATTACGGGTTTACTTGGTGGACGAACTGCAGAAGAAATTACTTTTGGTGAAATTACTACTGGTGCACATAATGACTTTGAGAAGGCAACTAAAATTGCTCGTGCTATGGTTACTGAATATGGTATGAGTGATTTAGGTCCATTACAATTTGAGCAACAAGCAGGAAGTGTCTTTTTAGGGAGGGACTATAATAAGAGTCAACATTTTTCTAATGAAGTTGCTAATGAAATTGATATGGAAATGAGAAAAATTATTAATGATTGTCATAAGTCTGCAACTGAGATTATTAAGAAAAATAAAGATTTATTAAAGTTAATAGCAGATGCACTTCTTGAGTATGAAACTCTTACAAAAGAACAAATTGATTATTTAGTAAAAAATGGTAAAATGCCAGAAGAAGATGATACTAATTTAGAAGCAATGTCTATTACTAAACTTAGAGAACTTGCAAAAGAAAGGGGAATTAAGAATTCTTCTAAAATGACAAAAGCAGAATTGCTTCGTGAATTAGATGTTTAAGAGACTTGTCTTGAGTCTCTTTTTCTGTTATATTTTACTTAGGAGGATTTGGTGTTATGAAGTTGTATGAGTTAAGTAAAAGCAAGAAAAATGTAAAGGAGATAGAATTATTACAAAATCCAGAGTTAATATATCAATATAAGGATAAGTATGTTTCTAGGTCGAATATTTATTGGTTTGAGACTACTGATAAAAGTTTAGTAAATCAAATATTTCGAGAGCAGAAGATTTCTTCTGGTGATTTGAGTGCTAAGAACAAAGTTACTTTTTATTCTTCTATTGATAAAATTAAGGATACATGTTTTTATAGTGAGTTACGTCGTGTTGGTGTTATGTCTTTGAATTCTTTAGTCGAAAGAGTCAAAATGGAGCAAGTTTTAGATGGATATTTGAGAGGAAATTATACTTGTCATAATTTACTTAATGTTTATTTAAATGCTGATGATGTTGATATTAATTATTGTAATCATTTTTTGATGTTGAGCGATTATGAAGAAGTACATTTTGAAGCTATAGATCGCTATTATTATTCGATCAAAAATATGTTAGATTTGCCAAGTGAGTTATATAATTTAGAATTATTAGAGCAAAGACGTTATGATTCTTTTGTTAGAACTATTTCTCCTTGGATGGAAGAATCTTTAGCATGTTATGACTTTTCATCAGAACGAAATATTGGTTCTATGGATTCTTTTTCAGATATTAATATAGAAAAAACTTTAGAAGAAGATGCTCCAATATTATCTTTGTATCGAAAGGTAAGTAGTAAGAGAGCTAAATAATGGTTTTTTTTGGTAATTATATATTGGTAATGTGTTAATATTTAGGCTATTTTAGTCTTTTTTTTGTGTTATTAAGGCTTAAGAGGTTAAAAAATTAAAAAAAGCTTGAAAAATTTAAAAAATATGGTATAATATGTAAACAAA
>CAZWXX010000075.1:0-5909 GCA_964637865.1 uncultured Muribaculaceae bacterium
TAACAAAAAAAGTAATATATCCTTTTTGAATATATCACTTTGTCAACAGTCTGAAATATATCAAAAAATTGGTATATTTTTTTTCGAATTTCTAAATCTATCACAAATAATAAGATAGGAATGCTTATGGTTAGGTTCTTTCATTTTCATTAGGGGGTTCTCTAATGGAGGTGGTGTTTATGGAATTATTTATTTTAGTATTACTAGAAAAAATCAATTCTATTCTAATCACTGTATTAGCAATAATGCGTGAGAAGAATAAACAAAAAGACCTAATCACAAAAAACTCCAACCGTGATTAGGCAAAACCAAATACTGGAAGAACCTAACCCCAGGGGGATAAGCATTCCACTTTTATTTTATGAAGTTATCCTTCACTACATACACTATATCATAACATTTTATAAAACACAAAACAAATTTCTTCGAATTTCTAAATCTATCACAAATAATAAGATAAGAATGCTTATGGTTAGGTTCTTTCATTTTCATTAGGGGGTTCTCTAATGGAGGTGGTGTTTATGGAATTATTTATTTTAGTATTACTAGAAAAAATCAATTCTATTCTAATCACTGTATTAGCAATAATGCGTGAGAAGAATAAACAAAAAGACCTAATCACAAAAAACTCCAACCGTGATTAGGCAAAACCAAATACTGGAAGAACCTAACCCCAGGGGGATAAGCATTCCACTTTTATTTTATGAAGTTATCCTTCACTACATACACTGTACCATACGAAACTCTAAATTTCAATTATTTTTTTGAGTCATCCGTTTCTAATATGTAAAGTTCTCTATATTTGAAGAAGAGCTCTTCAATATGCCTTCAATAACATGACCACAATGTCCTTTTAAAGCAATAATATCATCATTTTTAAATGTAATTCAACCTAAATTTACAACCTCCATATCGTAAGATTCTATCTCTACTTCATTTTCGACAAAATATTGATAGTACTCCCGCCATAAAAAAACATAAACCATTCATGAGCTACATTCATAAGACAGCAAATACTTCTTTTCCTCTACTTTTTTAAATGAAACATATGAAGTACATATTCTGTTGCTAACTTTTCCATAATCTTTCTCCTTCAAAAATCAGCATAACAAAAAAAGATAAGAATCTAATTCCTATCTCCAATATAGTGTAATTAACAAATTGCACTACCTAAAATAATAGCAAGTAAGATATATAAAACAATGATGATGATATATCCACTTCTACCGCCTTGATGGCAGCAAGTAGTTGTAGTGTTTGTCTCACCACATGACATAGTTAACACCTCCTTAAATTAAATTATATATAAGCACCTAGAATGATAATTAAAAGAATAAATAATACTAAAACGATTGCTGATGATGATACATAGTTACCCATATAAACTCCTCCTTTTTTTCTGGTATTCACTCCTATTTTATGGTAAAAGAGCAAATTGTGTGAATACATCTATCACAAATTGACAAAATATTTGCATAAAAATTTATAATTTGATATGATAAATAAAGAAATCAAGGAGGAAAAATAAATGAAAAAATTATTCGTAAACATCAGCCTACTAACAGCAAGCTTACTCCTAGTAACTGGTTGTGGTAGTGCAAAGCTAAAAAATGGAGAAGAAAAGGTAGTAGGATTCAAAGGAGGTAAAGTAACTGCAAATACTTTATATAATGAATTAAAAGACAAATATGGTATTGCAATATTAATTGATTTAATGGATCATGAAATCTTAGACAAAGAATATAAAACAACAGAAGAAGAAACAACACAAATCAATAATCAAATCACACAAATGAAACAAAATTATCAAGATAATGAGGAAGGTTTTCTTACTGCAATTAAGCAATATTTTGGAGTAGCAGACGAAAATGAGCTAAGAGAATTATTAGCACTTGACTATAAAAGAAATGCCGCAGTAAAAGATTATGTAAAAAAGCAAATTGAAGATGCAGAAGTAGAAGAATATTATAATAGTAAAACAATTGGTAAAATTACGGCAAGACATATTTTAATTAAACCAGAAGTAAAAGACGATATGAATGAAGATGAGAAAAAAGAAGCTGAAAAGAAAGCAGAAGAAAAAGCAAAAGACATTATCAAACAATTAGAAGAAGGAAAAAAATTTGCATCTCTTGCTAAAAAATATTCTGATGATACAGGAACAAAAAACGATGGTGGAAAACTAGAAGAATTTGATAATAATAGTAATATGGATGAAAACTTTTTAGATGCATCAGCAAAACTAGAAGTAGGAAAATATACAACTGATCCAGTAAAAAGCCAATATGGATATCACATTATTTTAAAAGAATCTGAAAAAGATAAACCAAAATTAAAAAAAGTAAAAGATGATATCAAAGAAACACTAGCAAATGAGAAACTAAAAAATAGTAATACTCTTCATTATGAGGCTCTAAGAGACTATAGAGAAGAAAAAGGTTTAAAATTTAGTGATAGTAAACTAAAAAAAGAATATAACAAGTATATGGAGCAACTAATCAATAATGCTTCACAAAACGCTAATAACTAAACTTAAAAAAGTGCATAACATAAAGCACTTTTTTCTTTTTACGAACGAAAACCTTTCTGATATAATTGCTGTTTTATCTTAAATTCCAAAATATCCTCACTATATTTTTTTTCTAACTTTCGTTTTAATTTCTCATACTCTCTCTCATATAAATCTTCTTCATTACAAAAAGAACTATTTGAAATTACACTATATATATTCTCTTTATGAAATCCCTGATATAAAAGATCCTGTTCCATCTTTTTCTTAAGTAATAAATTACTTTTACTACGATTACTTTTAATCATACGAGTAACAATTTTTGTAATTTTTTCAATTTCGATCTCATTTGTATAACTACTCATAACATCTAATATAATCTCCCGAGATATGCCTTTCTTCTTCAACTCATAAATAATCTTATTAGGACCACGAGACGTAGTAATTAATTGATCATGCAAAAAACTATGAGCATAGTTAAGATCATTAATATACCCTTGTCGTTCTAACTTATCTAGTGTTTTTTGAATCAATTCTATAGGATATTCCTTTTTCTTTAGCATATCAAAAACTTCTTTAGAACTTCTAAATCGCACCTTTAAATATTTTAACGCAACATAATAAGTATCACATTCATGATTATAAGCTATAATTTCTAAAATATCAGCATGATTAATATCTTTTTTTAAAAGTAAGTCATATTTCAATATAACTTCTTCATATAACACCAGTTCCTTTCCATTTGAAAATAAAACTTTATATTTTCCATCACGCACTTTCTTATATTTTTTCACCTGCACACTATCAGTTCCTCCAATCTGCTAAGAAATTAGTTTATTCCAATAACTTTACCATAAATCTCTTACGTATTTAATATACTATGCGTACATTTGTTTGTCAATGTTTTTTTGGATTTTAATTTTTATAAACAAAAAAAGAAAAAGTACTAAGACTTTCTCTCGATCGTAATTAGGCCTTCCGCTACTTCTTCTAGAGCTCTTCCAATATTCTTTGTGCATTTATAGTCAGAACTTGCCATTTGATTATGCCCAGTTCTTGACATTTCCTTACTTCTTCTGGCAGCAATATGCACCAGTTCATACTTAGACTCTACAACAAGAAGTAGTTTATCAATAGATGGATAGATCACTATATCACACTCCCTATTTTAAGAATATAAGAAGCAGATAAAATAATCAAGCAATGTGACACAATTAGACATTATTTTTACACGAGCAAAAATCAAATTTCACTTTTTCTTGACTGTAAATTAACGAAATTGACAACAAGAACCACATTGAACATTGCTAACTACATTTTCTTCACTACAAGTGTATGCAGGACGATAAGTATGACGATAAACATGATGATTAATGACACGTGTATGAATTGGACAAACATGAGGTACTTCATGTACAAAAGTTCTATGAACACATCTTTCTCTAACACCTTCATTAATTGGTTGTTGACAAGACCCTGTTGTATTTTGCATAGCTGCACCACCATTCATATTAATATCAATATTCATATCATTTTCTACCGTATTATTATTACCATTAATTTCAGTTTGCATATTTGCTTCATTATAAAGCGTTTGATCACGTCTAAACATATATTTTTTCCTCCTATCTAGTTCTATCATATTCAAAAGGAAAAAAGTTGCATATATTTTTAGCCTATTTCTAATAACTACATTTATTACCAAGTAATCATTCCAAGTACCAACATACTCTACTGAATCATTATAATTTATAACGTATACTTTTTAAACTGTCCTATATTACTATCAGAATCATCATATCAATATGACTATTGAAACAAGTAAAAAACTGATTCAAGTCAACATCAGAAGAAGAGAAATCAAAGAAAAAATGATGACGATATACAAAAAATAAATATATACTTTTCAAAATCTACACCTATTTTAAGAATACATTTCTTAGAAAGGAAACTTCATATTTCCATTAGCCATTTGCTTCATCATCTTCTTCATTTGATCAAACTGCTGAAGCAAGCGATTCACTTCTTGTACAGAAGTACCACTACCAGCAGCAATTCTAGTTTTACGACTTGCCTTAATCATACTAGGATTCCGTCTTTCTTCCACAGTCATCGATAAAACAATTGCCTCAACATGTGCCATTTGTTTTGGATCAATTTGAACATTGTTAAGACCCATCTTAGAAGCTCCTGGAATTAGTTTCAATAAGTTTTCAAGGGGCCCTAACTTTTTAATTTGCTTCATAGTAGATAAGAAATCTTCTAAATCAAATTTACCATTTTGCATCTTACGAGCAGTCTTTTCCGCCTCTTTCTCATCAATCGCCTCTGTTGCCTTTTCAACCAAAGAAACAATATCACCCATACCAAGAATACGTCCAGCCATTCGCTCAGGATCAAAATAATCAATACCATCTAACTTTTCACTAACACCAATAAACTTAATAGGAACATGAGTTAAATGTCTAACAGAAAGTGCAACTCCTCCTCTAGTATCACCATCTAGTTTCGTAAGAATAACACCCGTAAGAGATAAATTAGAATGAAAGCCTTCAATAACATGAATAGCATCTTGTCCCATCATAGAATCAATAACTAATAATATCTCATCTGGCTTTAAAAACGCTTGTAAGTCTTTTAACTCCCTCATCAAATCTTCATCAATATGAAGACGTCCTGCTGTATCTACTAAAACATAATCATACCCCTGCTCTTTAGCATAAGAAAGAGCATGTTCCACAATTTCTACTGGATTCTTACATCCTTCTTCAAAAACAGGAATATTAAGCTGTTTCCCAATTTGTTTTAACTGTTCAATTGCCGCTGGGCGATAAATATCGCAAGCTACTAAAAGAGGCTTTTTGGCATGTTTCTTACGCAGTAAATTAGCAAGTTTTCCAATGGTAGTTGTCTTACCACTACCTTGAAGCCCTACTAACATAAGTGTCGCTGGATTTCCATTCAACTGAAGTGGAGCACTCTCTCCACCAAGTAAATCAACTAATTCATCTTTAACGATTTTAACAAACATATCACCAGGATGAATACTACGCTTTACTTCTTCTCCTAAAGCTTTCTCTTTAACATTAGTAGTAAACTCTTTCACTACTTTATAATTAACATCCGCCTCAAGTAAAGCAAGACGAATCTCTCTCATCATCTCCGAAATATTATCCTCTGTAATTTTTCCATACCCTTTTATTTTATGAATTGCATTTTGCAAACGATCTCCTAAACTCTCAAACATCTAAATTCTCCTTTCTTTCATAATCTATTATATAAGAACAAAAGAATAAAGTAAATTTATTTTACTTAGCAAATTTCTAATATACAAAAAAAGAACAACATCAAAGTTATTCTTCCTATATAAATTGAAATAATGAAAACTACTGTCCTGAAG
>CAZWXX010000076.1:0-5860 GCA_964637865.1 uncultured Muribaculaceae bacterium
TGGATGGTGCTTTTGCCTTAATGTATGCGCTTTTAAACCTAAGAAAAGAAAAAGGACACTTAGATTTCGAAAAAATTTCTTTAGAGGAATTTAAATCGGCCTTAAAAGGAAATATAGAAATTCCATTATTAGAAGAAAGATACAAGATAGTACTAGAAGTAAGTCAAATTATAAATTCAAAAATGAATGGGAATTTTTATCAATATGTAAAAAATATCACCAGTGACTTATTATTATTTCATATCATCATTCAAAACTTTCCATCCTTTGAAGATAAAAGAGAATATAAGAAAAAGACAATCTATTTCTATAAACTAGCACAACTTGTCACCTCCGATATTCTGCATATTAGAAAATTAAAAGAAAATATAGAGATAGATTGTTCTCATTTGGTAGGATGTGCTGACTATAAAATACCGCAAGTATTAAGATCACTCGGCATTTTAGCCTATGATGAGTCTCTTGCAAAGTTAGTAGATAAAAAATGCGAAATAGAGGAAAACTCCACTTATGAAGTAGAAATTCGTGCCAATATGATTGTTGCCATTCACCTAATTCAAAAAGAGTTAGAAAAGAAGATAGATTGTATTGAAATTAATGACATTATTTGGTCTTTTGGTCAAGATAAATCAAGAAAAAAACAGCCATATCATTTAACAAGGACCTTATCCTACTAGGAGGAGTGTATGAACTTAAAAGATTTAGAAAAGGAATATGATAAACTGCAACAAAAATATGGTGCGAAAGAACTACATTCTATTTATAATGGTGGTTGTTCCAAAAACCCAGACATTTGCTTTGTCTTTATGAATCCAACAGGAAGAAATATAGCGTCACAAAAAGAATGGAAAGGACTTAGAGCACCTTGGATTGCAACAAAGAACATTTGGGATTTATTTTATGCACTAGACTTAATTGATGAAAGTATTTATAAGAGAATAAAAGCAATCAGAGGTTCTGAATGGACTGAGGAGTTTGCAGAAGAAGTCTATGATGACGTTACAAAACACAAAATTTTTATAACGAATCTTGGAAAATGCACACAAGTAGATGCAAGAGAACTTTCAGATGCTGTTCTTTCAAAATACCTACATTTATTAGAAAAAGAAATTGCTCTCATCAAACCCAAAGTTGTTATTCTTTTTGGAAATCAAGTTAGTTCCATTGTCTTAGATGAGAAAATATCAGTCTCTAAAGTGAGAAAACAATGCTTTTTAAAAGAAATAGAAAAAGAAAAATATAAGTGCTATAGTGTTTATTATCCTGTTGGCAATGGAAGATTTAATATCGATAAATCAATTGAAGATATTAAGTGGATTGTGAAAAATGAATTAGTGAAATCAAAGAATAGAGTATAAGGTGCTAACAATGAGTAAAAAAGAAAAGAAAAAATTATCATTAAATGAATATATCGATATTGGAAAAGGTGAGATATATGCTTACATATTAGTAACCATTTGCCTTTTCCTAATCCTTTTATATTTTGGCTATCGAGTAGATTTTTATTATGTTACTTTATTAGATGTCATAGTATTTTTAAGAGTATTTGAAAAAATAGGAGTTTATCATAATTTAAATAAGATTAAGAAATATTTAGTTGAGAATAATTTAATCGAAAAAGTTGGAAATATTGATTTTTGGAATGAAAGGAACTATTTATTAACAGATAATTATATGATTATTTTACAAAATAAAAAAATATATGCTTTTCGTTATTCAGAAATAAAAGAACTTTATAAAGAAAATAAGCTAGAGTTAAGTAGATGGTCAGTAGTCTCCGAATATTTACATATTGTTACAAATGACAATGAGTTTAAAGTATTAACTTGGACAACAAGCTTAGTTGTAGAAGAATTTAGAGATATTACTAATTACTTATTAAATAAAAACCCCCATATTAAGATAAATACAAATAAATCAAAAAGTAAAAATAAAAGAATATAAGGAAAATACAATACGTTAAAAATTAATTAAAATATAAGGAGAGATTTAAATATGAAAATAATTACAGTATGCGGAAGTTTAAGATTTCAAAAAGAAATGATGGAGATTACAGAAAAAATGGAATTAGAAGGGAATTGCATGCTCAGTGTAATTTATCCAACAAAAGAAGATAAAGATGCTTATACCGAAAAAGAAGCAGAAATGCTTGATAAAATGCATAAAGAAAAAATAAAGTTATCAGATGCTATTTTAGTTGTAAATGTGAATGACTATATAGGTAGCAGTACCAAAAGTGAAATAGAGTTTGCAAAATCTTTAGGTAAAGAAATCATTTACTATACAGATTTAAATTAAACTTGTTAGAAATTTATTACTATTATTAACTATCAATTGCTTCCAAACAGAAGCTTTTTGTTTGGAAAATTTAGCATTGAAAACAAGTCCCAAAACAAGACCAAAGTAATTTTATAACACAATAAAACCCTTGTATACCAAGGGTTAATATCACTATGGAGCGGACGAGGGAAATCGAATCCCCATCACAGCCTTGGCAAGGCCGTATTCTAACCATTAAACTACATCCGCATCTAAATACAAATAGAGTATACCATAACTTTACAACGAAATGCAATAAAATTTCATTTTCTTTTTCATCCTGCTTAATTTATGATATTCTATAATTAAGATAAAATGTTTAAAAAATGTAAATACTATATTGGTAGGGGTGATGCTTTATAAAAATAGGTATATTTGGAGGATGTTTTAATCCACCACATAAAATGCATAAAAATATTGCGATAAGTCTAGTAGAAAAAGGATACTTAGATAAAGTGATTTTTGTACCAACAGGAAATGATTATCAAAAACAAGAATTAATCGATGTAGAAAAACGCTACGAAATGTTAAAATTATTAATTAAAGATATTCCATATCTTAGAGTATCTCGTTTTGAAACAGAAGGTGGAAAAGTTACTTATCAAACATTAGAACATTTTAAGAATAAGTATCCAACTGATGACATTTACTTTGTTTGTGGAAGTGATAATTTAGAAGAATTAAACACTTGGGACGAATATGAAAGAATTTTAAAAAAGTTTAAGATACTAGTAATTAATAGGAACCAAGATAAAATAGACGAAATTATTGAAAAATACAAAAAATATCAAAATCATATTGTAGTTGGAAATATAGAAGAAAGTAGAATTTCCTCTACAATAGTACGAAAATGGATAAAATCAAGGGATTATGATTCATTAAGAAAACAATTAGATGATAGTATCTTAGAGTATATTGAGCAAAATAGATTATATCGATAGCAAAATTGGAAGACCTTTTCCAGTTTTAGTTTAGCTTTTAATTTTTACAAATTTAGTGAGAAAAGAGTTAGATGAGGAAATAATAAGCTATATTAAAGAAAATGAGTTGTATCGATAGCGAAAAGTGAATAACTGCTAAGATTACTATAAGTAAAATGGAACAATATTTCAGAGGAAAACTTGGAAAATAATTACTATATGCTAACAGAAAATTATATGATTATTATTAGCAATAAAGTATACTGTTTTTCATATGATGAAACTCGAAAATTAGTCATTATTTTTGAAACTATTAATTTGTAAATAAAAATAAAATAGGAATATATCAAAAGCTATCTGCAAAATATAAATATTTACTCTGTACATACATACAGTATTTTAATATAATAATTGATAAGGAGGTAAGAAAAATGAAGAAAGTCTTAATATATGGAGATTCAAATGTGTGGGGAGATAATTTTATTACTGGTAAAAGGCTTTCAGATAATAAACAATGGGTAAATATAGTGAGAGAGCATTTGAAAGAAAAATATATAATTTTTCAAGAAGGACTACCAGGAAGAATAGCAGGAAACGAAGAAAAGGAAAAAAAGTATAAGAATGGAAAAGATAATTTTATATCTACTTTTAGAACAAAAGCGCCTGTTGATATCATATTAATTGCATTAGGTACAAATGATTTGCAAATAAAATACAATAAAACGTCAAAGGCAATTTTCGAAGATTTGTTATGGTATAAAAAAGCAATAGAAGAATCTTATAAAGACATAGATGACAGAAAGAAGTATTTTGTTAACGAACAATTACCTCGAATAATTTATATATTACCAATAAATTTTGATTACAAGAAAAATGCTAGCATTATATTTAATGAACAAAGCGAGAAAAAACGGCAAGAAATTATAAGTAAGTTTAAAACTGAAAACATTCCATATATCAGGTTAGACAATATGCCATTATTAGAAGACGGAATTCATTTAAATGAAGAAGGTCATAAAAAACAAGCACAATTAGTAGAAAAGGAGATTGTAAAATATGGGGACAAAGTTGGATACAATACAAGGAAAAATAAATTATAAAATAGAAGGAGATACTCAGTTACTATTACAAGATGCAACAATTGTAATATCAAACCATAATTGTTTGAAGGATATCTTTTATTTACCTCTTGCTTTTCCTAAAGAATATGTGAGTTTGATTAGTTCTCGTTTAATCTATAAAAAAGAGAAAGCAAGACAAGAGATGATAGATAAATACTTATATAGTATGCCAATAGAAGCACATGGGGGGGAACGATATGCTAATATGTGTCTATGGTATGCTAGTGAATTTTTAAAACAGAAAATTAATGTGAATATTTTTCCAGAAGGTGCTTATCTAGATAATACCGATAAGGTATATAGAGGACGAACTGGTGCAGCAAGAATTCTGTTTGATGCAAGACAAAATAATATAAATGCTCAGATAGTACCAGTAGCAATTAAGATTTTACAACAAGAAAAAAACTTAGATAGTTATGAGCTGAAAGATACAGATGAGGTTTTGATTAAAATATTATCTCCAATTGCTTATGATGATTATTATTATGGATATCAAAATAGCTCTACATTTCAAGAAAAAAACAAAAATTTACATTGTGTAATCGATGATGGAATGAAAAAGATTGCTCAAGCATTAAATAGAGAATATGATAATCAGTATATTGGATTATATCCAAAAGGAAACGTTATCTTTGCAAACGGAGAAAAAATAGATAGGGAGCAAGCTCAGAAATCAGAATATTTAAATAGGTATAATAGCGAGTTAGACAAACGCTCTAAATCATTAATAAAAGTGTTAAAATGTGGTAAATGAAAAATTAATTCAGAAATATTAGCGAAATAACTTGAGAAGGAAATTATACTTATGTTATTATTAATAATAAAGAATAATGGAGAGAAAAAAGATGAAAGAAAGTAGTGTAACAAGAGAAATAATTAAAATAATTTTATGGATGTTTTGTGGTTGGATTCTATGGTTATTAGTTTTTGCAATATTTACACCAGACGAAGAAGAAATAAGTGATTTATGTACTCAAATTTCGTTTGTGTTGGGAATAATAACAGGGATGATAATAACAATTGTTTTAAAGTATAATAGCATAAATAAATTATATCAAGATATAAAAGAGTCAAAAAGTAATATTGACATTATAAGAAAAAAGAATGAAAAACTTTTAAAAAAAGCGAACGATTTAACAGATAAATATATGAAGTATGAAAAAGAAATCCATACTACAATATCTAAAAATAGAACTGTAAAAACATCATCACAATTACAATTACTAATAGAAAATTATCCAGAGTTAAAAGCCAATGAAAATATTTTAGAACTGATAAAAGAGATAAAGGAAACAGAAGATAATATAGCAGATAGTAAAATAACATATAATAGTAATGTTTCAAAGTACAATACTTTAATAAATAGTTTCCCTGCTTCTATAATGAAGAAAATATTTAAATGCAAAGAGGCTGATTACTACATAGAAGAATGTTAAGCAATAAAAAAGTTACAGTTCAGTCAAGGAAATGAAAAATAATCCACAACAAAAAATCAAGGTA
>CAZWXX010000077.1:0-5826 GCA_964637865.1 uncultured Muribaculaceae bacterium
TCTAATAATTGTTTTCTATTTTTCATAAACCTCTCTCCTCCTATAAACTATCTCTAATTTTTTGTTTTAGTTTATCATCATCTATTTTATTAATCAAAACTTCCATTAACCCTTTTCTCTTAAATAATCCTAACTTTTCCTCATATTGATCTAATTTTTTAAGAACAATTTGCAATTGCTTATAAATTGCATTCCGACTAACCTCATAGTTTTCCGCCATTTCACTTAAAGATAAATTCCGAAAATAATAATCTTCAAAATATTTTCTTTGCTTAGGAGTTAAAAGTTCTTTATAATGATCATACAAATTATTATAATAAATTAACTCTTGCATCATAACACATCACACCATTTCAAAATAGATACAAACATCATAGCAGCCCCTGCTGCAATATAAACAAATGTAAACCAATTACGTTTATAATATTTAGAGTTATTAAATGCTAAAACAAACATATCAATACCAAGTAAAAACTCTAAAAATGTAAATGCCTCTCTTTGAAAGAAAGCAACAATGATAAATATTGTCGTAATAAAAGTCATAATCAGTTGTAGGATAAATCCTACTTTATATTCTTTCTTTTCCTTCTCTTTAACCATATTACTCATAATTCACCCCTACATCATATCTTTAAATAATCCATAAATATACTTTTCAATATCAAATACTTGTAAATCTTCTTTCCGTTCTCCAAGTCCAATATATTTAACAGGAATACCAACTTCTTCTTTAATGGCAAGAACAATTCCACCCTTAGCAGTACCATCTAACTTAGTAAGAACAATTCCTGTAATATTGGTAATTTCTTTAAAACTTTTCGCTTGGCTAATACCATTTTGCCCAGTAGTGGCATCAATCACTAAAAGTGTCTCGTGTGGCCCCCCAGGAACTATAGAGGTAATAACACGATTCATCTTCTCAAGCTCTTTCATAAGATTGACTTTGTTTTGAAGACGCCCCGCAGTATCAACAAGCACGACATCATACTCTTCATCTACTGCCTTAGTAACACCATCATAAACAACACTAGCTGGATCTGCCCCTTCTTCTTTTCCATAAAAAGAAACATCTAGTCTCTCTGCCCATTCATTTAACTGAGCTACAGCACCTGCTCTAAAAGTATCCGCACCAACAAGTAACACTTTCTTACCTTCCTCTTTTAAAATATGAGCAAGTTTTGCAATCGTTGTTGTTTTTCCAACACCGTTTACACCAACAAATAAAAGTACAGTAGGACCATCATCATTATATTTTATTTTACTAGATAAAACATCATCCTCAACATAAATAATAAAAAGCTCATCTACAATGACTTCTTTTAATTCTTCTGGACTTTCAATATTCTCATGCTTCACTCTATCTCTTAAACGATCCATAAACTCCATAACTGTATGAACACCAATATCTGCCATAATTAAAATCTCTTCTAACTCTTCAAAATACTCTTCATTTATTTTATTATACTTATGAGTTAAACTAGCAAGACGAGAGACAAAACCCTCCCGAGACTTCGTAAGACCTTTTTCATAAATCTTAACATCTTCTTGTTCTAATTCAGATACTGTATTTTCTTTTGAAGAAACGTGATCAACAGTTTCAAAAATCGTTCCACTATCTTTTTCAGAGACAAAAACATCCTCTTTCTTCTCTTCTGTTTGAAACATATTCTTAATCTTTTTAAATAATCCCATAATATCATCACCTACCAAAATTATATCATAAACCAAAAGAAAAAACTATTGATAACAATAGCATTTTGATATACCTATTTCTGATAAGTTCGAGCACTTGGATGAGATAAAATAGCAGGAATCTCTTCCATATGAGTAATTCTTTCTCTTTCAGTCTCATACTGATCAAAAATATCAAGTGAAACCACATCAAGAGATAAAGAATCGATAAAACTTTGGATATCACCAAATATCATACTATGATACATTGCTTCTAAATCAGAATAAGTATCACAATGTCCAGCTGGTATTACAACTCCTTGATAAACAATATTAGAATTTCTATCTGCGTAACCATGATCTCTATACTGTAACATACATTCAAATACTTCTTGTAAATTATCTTCTTCTGTATAAAAGTCTACTTCTACTTTACTAGAAAAAACTTCTCTTGAAACACTTTCTTTTTTAGAGTCCATTTTTAAAACCTGATAAAGAGCTTCTACTTCTTCTACACTCTCACAATATCCTGCTGGAATACTAACACCACGATAAATAATATTAGCGTCCTCCCCCGCTTGCCCAACTAACTGATAATCCTTCATCATAGAATAAGCATCCTCTAAACTACCACCTGTAACGCAAAAATCAATTGTTGCAACATTTTTAAATTCATTCATATTTTTCTTCCTTTCTTTTTTCTAACTATTATAAAAGAAAAAGCAAAAGGTAGCAAGTAAAAAAGTGACAAAATAAAACAAGAGAAAAGAGTTTCATCAAAATATAGACAAATAAGCGTATTTTTGTTATAATTGTCATCGGTTAGTTACTTATATTAAATTAACTTAATGGAAAGGAGAAAAAATGAAAGAAGTAAAACCAAATGGAACTAAGATTATCGTTCTAGGTGGTTTAGGAGAGGTCGGAAAAAATATGTATTGTGTAATGCATAAAGACCAAATTGTTATTATCGATGCTGGTGTTAGTTTCCCTGAAAGTGAACTTTTAGGAATTGACTACGTTTTACCAGACTTTACTTTTTTGAAAGAAAACGAAGACAAAATTAAAGCGTTATTAATTACACACGGTCATGAAGATCACATTGGTGGAATTCCTTTTTTACTACAAAGTATCACCATCCCAGAAATTTACGCACCAAATCATGCCAAAGAATTAATTTCCGTAAAGCTAGAAGACCGTAATATTCGATATGATAATTTATTTGTTTATAACGAAGAGACTAAACTACACTTTGGCGAAATCGAAGTAGAATTTTTTAGAACAACGCACTCTATTCCAGATTCTCATGGTATTGCTCTAACAACACCAGATGGAACAATTGTCACAACAGGAGATTTTAAGTTTGATCTAACACCAATTGGACCAATGGCAAATCTTTATAAAATGGCTCAACTAGGAGAACGTGGAGTAGATATCTTAATTAGCGATTCAACAAATGTCTTAAATGAAGGATTTTCAAATAGTGAATCCCGCGTAGATGATGCTTTAGGAGAAATGTTTGATCGTTGCCCAACTAACCGCCTTATTATTGCAACGTTTGCATCTAACATTTATCGTGTAAAGCACATATTTGAAACCTGTTACAAACATAATCGTAAAATATGCATCTTTGGTCGCAGTATGGAAAATAACATTAAAATATCGATCGAAGGAGGCTATATTGATCATAAAGAATTATTAGTAACACCAGAAGAAGCAAATAAAATGAAACCTGGGGAAGTTGCAATTCTTTGTACTGGCTCTCAAGGGGAACCATTAGCCGCTCTTTCAAGAATTTCAAATGGAACACACAAACAAATAAAACTAAGACCAGATGATGTAGTTATATTTTCATCCAGTGCCATTCCCGGAAATGCACTTAGTATTTCTAGAATTATTAACAAATTATGTCTACAAGGAGTAAAAGTTTATACCAATAAAGCACTATCAGACCTACATACATCAGGACATGCCAATGAAGAAGAATTAAAACTAATGATTCGCTTACTAAGACCAAAATACTTAATGCCATTCCACGGAGACTACAGAATGTTAAAAAAACATGCAAATGTAGGAATCGAATGTGGTATTCCAAAAGAAAATACTTTTGTACTACAAAATGGTGACACCTTAGATTTAGTAAAACATAAAATTACAAAAGGAATAAGTATGCCTGGAGCAGATATTTATGTAGATGGTAATAGAATTGGTGAAATTGGTGGTGCAGTACTTAGAGACCGTAAAATTATGGCAAGTGATGGTATATTAGTAGTGATTGCAAATGTAGATATGAAAAAACGTGAATTACTAATTAGACCAAATATTACAACACGTGGATTTGTACTAATTAATGAAAATGAAGAATTAATTCATAAAATTGAACATCATGCCGACTTTATTGTCAAAAAATTACTAAGTGACCCTAAAAGCAACTTTGCGATTATGAAATCAGAAATTACAAGTCAAATGATTTCCTACATATATGATCTAACCGGTCGTAGACCAATTATCTTACCAGTAATTCTAGATATAAAAAGAACGAACGAAACAACAAATTAGTTGTTTCCTTTTTTTGTGTACAAAAAAAGAGACTTATCTTGCCTCTTCTTGAGCACGAGTCTCTCTAATAACAGTAATTTTAATGGTTCCAGGATACTTCATTGTCTCTTCAATTTTTTCTTTAACATCCCTCGCAATTTTATGTGCTTTCAAATCATCAACTTCATCTGGTTTTACAATAACACGCAATTCACGTCCTGCTTGTACAGCAAAAGTCTTCTCAACACCAGGAATATCATTTCCCACTTCTTCAAGCTGACTCAAACGTTTAATATAGTTTTCAAGTG
This sequence comes from uncultured Muribaculaceae bacterium, assembly GCA_964637865.1. Lineage (GTDB taxonomy): Bacteria > Bacillota_I > Bacilli_A > RF39 > UBA660 > MGBC119817. Next base: position 4,518 of record CAZWXX010000077.1, read on the forward strand.
AATCATTACGAGCACCAGGACGGGACGCACTAAGAGCATCTGCAATAGCCACAATAGTAGCAATAACACTATTCGCATCACTATCCCCATGATGAGAAGCAATAGCATTAATAACAACTTCATCTTCATGATACTTCTTAGCAATATCAACACCAATTTCTACATGACTACCTTCAATTTCATGATCAATGGCTTTTCCAATATCATGTAAAAGTCCTGCTCGTTTTGCAAGTAAAACATTCTCTCCCATCTCTCCTGCTAAAAGTCCAGAAAGCTCAGCAACCTCAATAGAATGTTGTAAAGCATTTTGACCATAACTAGTTCTAAAATGAAGTTTACCAATAATCTCAATAAGTTCCGGTTCAAACTTAGTAAGTCCTAGTTCAAAAGTAGCATCTTGACCATACTCTATAATTTTCTCTTTCATCTCTTTACTTACTTTATCATATAACTCTTCAATTCTAGTTGGATGGATTCTTCCATCTTTAATTAATGTTTCAAGTGTAACTCTAGCAATTTCTCGACGAAGCGGATCAAAACTAGAAAGTACTACTGCTTCAGGGGTATCATCAATAATAAGATCAACTCCAGTAATTGCTTCAATAGTACGGATATTACGACCTTCTCGTCCAATAATTCTCCCTTTCATTTCATCATTAGGTAAATCAACCACTGTTACTGTTTGATCACTAGCAATATCTGCAGCATACTTTTGCATAGAAGAGACGATCATCTCTTTCGCAGTTCTATCTGCAGTAAGTTTTGCTTCATTCTCTGCATCACGAATATACTGTGATATTTCTTTTGTCATAGATTCTTTTACTTGACTCATTACCAGTTCTTTCGCTTTTTCTTTACTAAAACCAGAAATTTTTTCAAGTAACTCTAATTGTTCTTTTTTTATTTCTTCCACTTTACTTTTTTCATCTTGGATTTCGTTTTGACGCATCACAATTTTAGCTTCTCTCTCATCTAGAGTAGCCTCACGTTTTTGATATAACTCATCTCGTTTATCCATACTAGCTTCACGCTGTAATAAACGATTCTCAGACTCTTTCAATTCATCTTTCTTTTCTTTAATTTCTCTATCTGTTTCTAATTTTAATTTATGTGCTTCTTCTTTTTGTTCTAAAATAGTCTCACGTTTTACTTTTTCTGCGTCGCGACGTGCTTGATTTATCATAGTTTCTACCTTTTTAGCAGCATTATTTACTCTAAAATAGCTTAGTAAAAAACTAATTCCAAATCCTACTAATAATCCAACAAGTAAAAGTAATATGGAAAATAATCCATTATCCATAATTACCTC
>CAZWXX010000078.1:0-5794 GCA_964637865.1 uncultured Muribaculaceae bacterium
TTGCCTTTAAAACCGTTGGTATATATAGCTTTACTAAAAACTGTCAGTCAGTGAGAACAATGAATGGCTTATTCATACTGCCATCTCCGCTTGTGATTTTAGTCCCAGGTGCAAGTGAAACCGCGGGCCGAACGCCGTACGTGTCGTAGACGCGGTTGAAGCTCAGGCGGCCACTAGAGTTGACGCTGAAGCCGCTAGCGTAGTTATTGTAGAAGTAAGACGGCGACAAAGCCCACCAATACTGATTCGTATATAAATAATAACTAGAATTAGCAGTACCGCCTTTGCCTCCTGCTAACATAATCTCATCTGCTGTGAGTAATGCCACTGGATACGTTAATAATCCATTTCCATTCTTTGCATCTACTGTAAACTTATCATCTACATTTGTACAAGCAAGGCTTGGCTGATGCGTTGTATATGCTCTATCATATGCTCCGAAGTAAGTAGTACTTCCATCAACTCTAGAACTTCGATCATTACACCAGATGGCGTCTTCCAACCTTTCAGTATAATCTGTCATATTATTTTGATACCAAGTATCTATTGTTCCTTTTATAGTAGAATCAGTTGTATTATTTACCATATATCCTACATACTCTTTTGCATTATAAGTTTCATTAAATGCACTTGTTCCTATTTGTGTTTTCTCTCCTGTTGTATTAGAACAATACCCATTGGTATCAGGAGACCCATTATAAATGAGTTTTACTCCTCCAGTCTCAGTCGTTCTAACGATCTTCCAACAAAATCCTCCAAATTTTACATTATTATTCGTAACAGCTCCTCTATAATAATGTACTGGAAACTTTTCATCTTTGGTTGATGAAAATGTATAAACTCCTTTTCCATTGGTGTCTGATGAAATTTCTCCAAAATTAATTCCCGTAGTCGCAGACACAAACTCGCTCTGAATATTGTCCATTACTGCCTTCTTAGCAATTTCCTCATACAAACCTAATCCCAATTTTCTCTTACCACTAGGAAAATCTAAATTTTTATTGTAGAGTCCTACATCACTACCAAATATAACGTTTTGAGTACGATCAGTGTTATTCACTATTTTAACTTTATAAGTCTTTACTTTATCACTTGTTATCACATATCCTACTTCTGTTGGTGGAGTATCCCCACTAGAAATATAACTTACATTAACACCATCTGCTGCTTCATACCACAAATTAAACTTAGCATCAATAGTATTTACATTCTTTAAAGTCATTGTTATAACTTTACTCTCTCCTGCATTTAGACTAACAGTCGTATTTTTAGTAAATCCATCACTTTCAAGCAAAGAATAAAGATTTCCCGTTACAATATTTAAAGACCCTCTACTTTCTACTTGTGTTGTAAAAAGAGCAAAAGAAAAACCTCCTACAATTAAAAACAAACTAATAACACCAATAAGTATAAGATACCCACTCTTAATATTAAAACTTCTTTTTAACTGATACTTTATCTTTCCTAACATATTATCATCCTCTACTATTAATATACACCAAAACAACCTATAATTGCAATAAAAAAACTACTAATAAGTAGCCACTACAATAAACTGAATAACAATAATAACAAATGTAATACTAGCTAGAATCATCCCTGCCATATTAAAACCTGTTTTCTGATTTTTCCTATCAAAAATAGCAAGACAAAATCCAACAATAGCTAAAACACTTTGAATTAAAACAAATCCAATAGCAAATCCAATTTGATAACTCATAGTCTGATAATCTAAATAACTACCTAAATCAAGAACCTGACTAAAAGCACACAAAGCATAAAAAAGTCCAACAAGCCCTAAAACCATACTAAGAATACCGATTCCTTTTCCCTTCTTCTTAAGAGAACATCCACACCCAACACAAACAACAGCCTTAGGGTCTACCTTTTTTCCACAATTAGAACAATACATATAAACTCCTCCTACTCAAATAATACTACAACAAACTTATATAAAGTTCTCAATAACTTTGCCTAAATAAAAATGATCTATTTCTTCTATCTTATAAATAACATTTCCAAACTCTAAAAGATAAGAAATCTCCTGTTCATTCAAATTTCTAATATCAATATAGAATTTATCATTCACATAAACAACTCTTTTATGAAGAGGTAAAACACTATAATCATCCACTTCAATATAAAAATCCTGATCAAAATAAACAAGTACTCGAAGATCAATAGCATGATTAATACTAATATCATCTACCTGAATAATTTCAATAACAAGTCCTATCTTTTTATTTAGATAAACTCTTACTTTATAAAATCCTTTTAAATTTAAATGATAAATTTTATTTACTTTCAAGACTGTATCTTTAACAAGCGTAATAATTTCTTGTTTTTCTTCTAATTTTTTCTGATCTTGAATATGAAAAAGGTAAATAACAAAACTATCATCATCTTCTTTTAAGACTTTCATCTAACCACCTAATTTATAGTATGAAAAAAAGCTTAAAAGTTACCAAAAGTCTTTACCCTTCTACTTTAAATGTATAGGCTTTAGCATATTTTTTATCAATAACAGTATCAATTCTAATAGCACCATTTTGTTCTATACTAGAAATATAGGTTGGTGCTCTACCAAGTTCTTTTCCTTCTTGATCTAAAAAAATAATATCTACCATGCGATCTTGAAAAGTATCCCCATGATTATAAATATTTGCCATTAAATGAGTAAGATATTCTCCCTCTTCTATTTCAATATCAGAAATAGCTAAATCCAAAAACTTCTTATCTTTAGTAAGTTCATTAGAAATAGCAACATCTGGTTTTTTCAAAGAAGGGTTGGGTTTAACAAAAAGAACACCAACAACTACAAAAAGAACAACAATAGTACTTAAAACAATAATTGGCAAAAACATCTTTAACTTCTTATTATAAAACATCCTATTCTTTATTTTCTTTATCATAATCACACCTACTATAAAGAGTATAACAAAAAAACAAAAGAAAAAAAAGACCTAAATCACATTTATTGTTAAGTCTTCTATCTTTTTCAAAATTTCTTCCCTACCTAATTTAGTCACACTAGAAAATACAACCAAATCATCTCCTACTACCAAATCTAATGTATCCATAATTACTTTTAAATGTTTATTTTTACGACTTCCTCCTATTTTATCTGCTTTTGTCGCAACAACAGTAACTGGAATATTATAATACTTTAAAAAATTATACATCATTAAATCATCCTCAGTAGGTTTATGTCGAAAATCAATAAGCAAAAAAACTCGTTTTAAAGGTTCTCTTTTTTCTAAATATTCTTCAATCATCATTCCAAATTTTGCCTGTGTTTTCTGGTTCACTGCAGCATAGCCATATCCAGGAACATCAACTAAATAAAAAGTATTATTAACCAGATAAAAATTAATGGTCTGTGTTTTTCCAGGATGAGATGAGGTATGTGCCAAATTTTTACGAGAAAGTAACGTATTAATAAAACTACTTTTTCCAACATTACTGCGTCCAACAAGTAAAAATTCTGGTAAATCTTGATCTGGATATTGACTTCTTCTACTAGCCATCACATCTAATTTGGATTCTTTAATGATCATAATAATCCACCTCTTTTTCTAAAGTTTCTATATATTTTTTACTAACAGCATCAAGTTCATAAATAATAAGTTCTGCCTCTTCAAAAGTAGTAGTTTTAACACCACTTGCTCTCTTATGTCCTCCACCATGATGTGCCTCTGCAACTTTATTAACAGCAGGACCACGAGACCGAATAGAAATACGAATATTTCCATTCTTAATATCTTCTGTTACAGTAACCCAAATAAGCACCTCAGAAATAAAATTAAAATTATTAATCATATTTCCAGCAGCAGCGGTATCCACTTTAAACTTATTAATAATATCATCAGTAATCATAATATAAGCAACCCCATGATCAGTCACTTTCATATTTTGAGATAAATATCCCTCAAACCGAACTTCTGATAAAGGTCTAAGATACATCTGTTCATAAACTTCTTGAATAGAAAAAGGATACATCTCTAAAAACTTAGAAACAAGTAAGAATGTTTTAGCAGTAGAACTTTCAAACATAAAACGATTAGAATCAGAGACAAGACCAGTATAAAGCATACGTGCAATATTCTGATTACATAAAAGTTTAGTATTCAAAATAAGATCCATAATAATTTCACAAGTAGAAGATGCAGTATCCAAAATATATTCAATATTACCAAGTCGTTCAATAAAAGGATGATGATCAATTTTAATAATAGAGGCATAATCTTCTAAAGAGACTCCATCCACCCGCTTTTTATCTGGCGTATCTAAAATAATAAGTAAAGCATGAGAGATATCCTCCATTTTATCAAGCTTACCAATAAAGGAGAATCTACTAGTCCCATTACCTATAGCAAGTACTTTTTTTTCAGGAAAAGTAAGACGAATAGAGTCCCGTAACGCAAGTTGACTAGAAAGAGCATCCGGATCAACCCCTATATGTCTAGCAATAACGATGGTATCATATTTCTTAATTTCCCTAAATATCTTTTTAAACATAATATCTTCCTATCTATTTTCCATTAAAGATATAGTATCTCTTGCGATCATCAACTCTTCATCGGTTGGAATCACATAAACATCTACTTTAGAATCACTCGTACTAATTTTAACAATTTCTCCACGAATATTATTCTTATCTAAATCAATTTTAACTCCAAGTGGTAATAGTTTTTCACAAACTAGTTTACGAATAGGAATACTGTTTTCACCAACACCAGCAGTAAAGACAATAACATCTACTCCCCCAAGCAGAAGATAATACTGTCCGATATAATTAACAATAGAACGAACATATTTATCACGAGCAAGAATACAGTTTTCATCCCCCTCATCAGCACGTGCCAAAACATCTCTCATATCATAACTATATTCACTAAGTCCCAAAAGACCACTACGTTTATTTAAGTCATCAATCACTTCACTTGCATTCTTTCCTTCTTTTTCCATAACATAAGTAATAATAGAAGGATCAATATCGCCACTACGAGTTCCCATCATAATACCAGCAAGTGGTGTAAGTCCCATCGAAGTATCCACACATTTACCATCACGTATTGCAGAAATACTTCCACCATTTCCAATATGACAACTAATTAAACGGAAATGATCCTTATTAAGTAGTTTCGCAGTAGTACTTGCAATATAGCGATGGCTTGTTCCATGAAACCCATATTTACGAACACCATGCTTCTCATACCAACTATAAGGAACAGGATAAAGATAAGAAACTTCATCCATAGTTTGATGAAATGCAGTATCAAACACTCCTACCATAAATACATTAGGGAGCACTTCACGAAAAGCCTCTATTCCTAGAATATTAGCAGGATTATGAAGTGGAGCAAACTCTTTAAACTTCTCTAAATCATCAATTACTTCATCAGTAATTACAACAGAAGATGAATACTTATCTTTTCCATGAACAAGTCTATGTCCAACTCCATCTATTTCTTCTAAAGACTGAATAATATTAAGATCAATCAACTTCTCAAGCAAAATACGAACAGCATCAGAGTGACTCACAAGCTCTACTTCCTGTTCTACTTTCTCTCCATTGTATTTAATAGTATAACAACTACCCTCAATACCAATTCGCTCAAACAAACCACTAGCGATGACACTCTCATCATCCATATTAAATAAACTAAACTTCAAGGAACTACTTCCCGCATTAATAGATATTATCTTCATAAATGAAACCCTCTTTCTAAATAGTCATAATAAGCTACTATAAATAATAATAACTATCTAGATAAGATTATATCATAAATTT
>CAZWXX010000079.1:0-5792 GCA_964637865.1 uncultured Muribaculaceae bacterium
GAAAGGAGATAAGTTATGGCACGTCACAAAGTGGAGATTGTGAACGTGAATACTGCAGATATTAAAGTATTAAATAATGAAGAAATGAGAGAATTATTTCAAAAAATGCAAGAAGGAGATCCTTTTGCACGAGACGACTTAGTAAAAGGAAATTTAAAACTAGTCTTATCTATCCTAAGAAAATTCCACAACCGTGTAGAAAATATGGATGATTTATTTCAAGTGGGATGTGTAGGACTCTTAAAAGCAATTGATAATTTTGATTTATCACATGAAGTAAAATTTTCAACCTATGCCGTTCCGATGATTCTAGGAGAAGTACGTAGATACTTACGAGATAATTCTAGCATTAGAATTAGTAGATCTTTAAAAGATATCGCCTATAAAAGTCTAAAATTAAAAGAAGAAGCAATATCTCTTGGCAAAAAAGATCCAACAGTAGAGGAAATTAGTCAAGCGTTAGAAGTAGGTGTCTACGATGTAGTAAATGCTCTAGACTCTTTGAAAGAACCAGTAAGTATGAATGAAGCCATTTACAATGATGGAGGAGATACCATTTACTTATATGATCAAATTGAAGATAAAAAAGCAAATAGCGAAGACATGCAAGCAAAACTAGCTTTAGAAGAGGCAATCAACACGTTAAATGATAGAGAACAGCATATACTAGATGAACGTTTTATTATAGGAAAAACACAAATGGAAATAGCAGAAGAATTAACGATTTCCCAAGCCCAGGTGTCCCGCCTTGAAAAATGCGCAATTGCAAAGTTGAAGAAAATTTTGAAATAAATTCTCATATACTGGTGATAGGTGGTAGGATGAGACTTTCAGATTTACAAACTAAAAATATCGTAAATATGGATAATGGAAAAAATATAGGCAACATCATCGATGTAAAAATAAATGAAAAAGGTATGATTGATGCTTTAGTAATAGAACAAAATAGAAATATGCTCTCTTTCTTAAATAGAGAAGGCGAAATGTATATTGATTGGAAAGACATAGAAAAAATAGGAGAAGACGTCATTTTAGTGAGAACACACTATTGATGTCTTTTTGTTATAATCATCACATAAAATAGAAACATGAAGGCACATTGCAAAAAAAGAAAGCAAAATAAAGGAAAAATACTAATTTGGGTATTCATACTAGTAATAATAGCCACCTTTTTTCTATTGCAAATAATAAGTAAAAAAATGAATCCTGTTATTTTACGTTACGCCACCATAGAAGCAAAAAGATTTACAACCGCATTAATAAATTCAGCAGTAGATAAAGATATCATAAATGAAATAGGTGATAATCTCTTTACTATTACGAAAAATAAAGAAGGAGAAATCCAATTAATTGATTTTAACGGAAAAGAAGTAAACCGTCTGTTAAATTTAATCTCTGAAAAAATAGAACAAAAATTATTAAAAATGGAAGAGGGAAATGTAGAAGAGTTAAATGTTTCAAAAGCTCTAAAGGGGTATAATTTTAAAAAGTTAAAAAAAGGAATTGTTTGTGAAATACCAGTAGGGGTATTATTTGGAAATTCTCTATTTTCAAATCTAGGACCAACCATACCAGTAAAACTATCTTTTCTAGGACAAGTAATAGCCCATTTAAATACAAAAGTAGAAAGCTATGGAATCAATAATGCTTATTTAGAGTTATATGTTCATATTGAAGTAATAGAAAGAATTACAATGCCCATGACCACGGAAGAACAAAAAGTAAAAATAGATATTCCCCTTACCATGAAAATTTTACAAGGCAAAGTTCCAAATTATTTTCAAAGTGGTCTAAATCAAAATTCCTCACTTTTCACTTTTCAGGTAAAAGAATAGATGATATACTGAGTAACAAGAAAGGATGAAACAATGAAAGAAGTAAAAATTAGAAATGTTAAATATGAAGTAACAAAAAATATAGCTAACTGTTTAAATATGGAAGAAGTAGTTGAAAAAGCAACAGATTATTTTGATTCTTTTGATTATATTTTTGGAGATTACTCGTATGATAAATTACGATTAAAAGGATTTAATGAGAAAGGAAATAAAAATTTTTCACAAATTAATGATATTAAAAACTTAGACTCTTATATAAAAGAATTCTGCAGTTATGGTGCAAAATACTTTTTATTAAAAAAAATAAAATAATAGTTGTAAAATTTTTAAAATATGGTAAAATGATATTATATGAATAATAAGGGAGGATTAGAAGTGATGGAAGAAAAGAAAATAATGTCAATTGTAGCAGCGGATGGTTCTATTGATGAAGTAGAAGTAGTGCTAGCATTTGAATTTAAGGATAATCAAAAAGAATATGTGATTTATACCAGAAATGAAAAAGATGAAGCAGACAATGTAACAGTATATGTTTCCAATGTGGATCGCTCTACAGGACAAGCACGTCTTCTAGGAGTAGAAAGCGATGAAGAATGGAATCGTATTAAAGATGTATTAAGAGAACTTGCAAAAGCTGAATAATATAAGGAGGAATGAGTAATGACAAGTGCAAATACATATACAATGCCTGTTAGAGACTATACGTCTGCTAGTATTCCTCAGGACGGAAGTAGGCTAGACCCTAGGGTCATTAAACTTTCGCAAGAAACATATAAAAGAGGAAAAAAAGTATTTAGTCAAAGTGGTAATTTTAAAGAAACATCTAAAATAGAAATACCTGTAAAACAACAAACAATAAAACTGGAAGATTTATCAGAAGAAGAGGCAAATAAAATGGAAAGTAAAGCAAAAAGAATTGGAAAAACAATCTCTTTTTCAACACAGCCTATTTTAAATGCTAAGCTAGAGGAAAAAGCAAAACCAGCAAAACTTGGCTCATCTTTTATTAGTAAAGTGCATACCAATGAAGGACTTTGCAAAAAAATATTAGAAAAAGAAGAACCAAAGAAAGAAGAAATGCCAAATGAAATAAAAGTTCCAAATGTAGTGGAACCATCTGATATTACAATTAACTTTAATCCAGAGGAAATTCAAAAACGCGTAAATAGCTCTTTTGAAAATGCAGATGAGAGAATAGAATTTACTCCAATTAAGGAATATAATATAGAAATTCCAACTACAGATGAGGATGATGAAGAAGAAAACTATAGACTTCCTCATGCCGAACGTAGTGCGAAATTAAATGTATCTACTACAGAAGAAGAAAAACCAGTGAGTCTTAGAGATTATATAGAAAATAATAATGAAAAGATGGACAAAACCGATAGAACTAGTGTTCTTTCAGTGGACGAAATGTTACGTGGAGGTCGAGTAGAAAGCATGAAAGATGATAATTACTTAACAGACGACTATAAAACAGAAAGAGAAAATGATAATACTGATGATGGAATCGAGGCATTAATGCTTGAAGTAGCAGAAGAACAAAGACGTGCCGAAGAAGCAGCAGTAGCAGCGGAACAAGCACGTAAAGAAAGAGAAAAAGCAGAAGAAGAACTTCGAAATATTCAAGCTCTTGCGAAAGCAAAACAAGAAGAAAGAGAAAGAGCACAACGTGAAAAAGAACAAGTGGAAAAACAAAGAGAAGAAACACGCAAGGCATATGAAGCAACATTAGATGCAACAAGAAAAAAACTAGAAGCAGAAAAAACAAGAATTATGAATAAAGCAAAAACGTATCAAAGAGAATATCAACGTGCTACAGAAGCAACAAATAAACTTTGGTCTGAGCGAGTAGCAACAGAAGAACAAATTGATGTTATTGATACAGAAATTCCAACCATTAAAAGTCAAACAGAAAATGATAGAGAAACAATGGCAACAATTAGAAAAAGAACCAAAGAGATTAGAAATATGGCAAACGATGTTACAGGTGCAGATCCTATGAACGATACCACCTTTAAAGTAGTATCGCAAAACTCTGAACCTAGTAAAACAACTATGTCATCTAAAGATAAGATTTTTGCATCTATTTTTGATGGAACATCTCCAATTGATTATAATTCATGAAAATAAGAGAACAGCTTTGTTCTCTTTTGTTCTATTTGAATAAAATTTACATAAACTTTATTGAGGTGGCAGAATGAAAAATATTATAGAATACTATTATCATTTTGCTCATATTTCACTCCATTATAGCAATGGAGTTTATTCATTTGAAAAGAATAATACACTTTATCTTCTGCGAGAAGTAAAAAGATCTTTAGATGAAATCAAGCAAATTTATCAGTTATTAATAACGAAAAATACTACCTATCATAAAATTTTATTAAATAAAGATGGATCTATCATAACCATGATAGATCAAAGACCCTATGTTTTAATGCAAGTACGAATCAATAACAAAAATATGATTTCGATTGATAACTTAATAAAAAAAGAAGAGATAATAATAGATAGAAAGAACTTTTCTATGCTTTATCATACTAATTGGCAAGAGTTATGGAGTCAAAAAATAGATTATTTCGAATATCAAATGAATCATATTGAAAAAAAATATCCGCTCCTAGCATCAAGCCTATACTATTATATAGGACTTGCAGAAAACGCAATCAGTTATGCAGAAGATACGAGATTACACGAAAAAAAGAGTATACAAGATAAAGAATGCATTAGTCATATTAGAATGTATTATTCAGTTTCACAAACGGATTATTTTGATCCATTTAGTATTATTATTGATCACAAAGCAAGAGATATAGCAGGTTATTTAAAAAGCATTTTCTATGAAGACGTGTATGAAGAAGAAAAAATAGTAACCCTATTACAAAAACTATCTTTTTCTAAATATGGTTATCGTATTTTAATAAGTCGTATGCTATATCCCAGCTATTATTTTGATTTATATGAACAAATTATTCTTGGCTTAAAAGAAGAAAAAGAAATAAAACAAATAATTAAACATTCCGAAGCATATAGAGGCTATTTAAAGATGATTTATCAGCATATTAATGAAATAATAGAAATACCTAAAATTGAATGGTTATAAAAAAATAGCAGTTTAATCTGCTACATTTCTAACTTCATATACTTCTGGAATCTCATTGACAATTAACTGTTCAATTCCATCTTTTAGTGTAACATCCATCATAGGACAATGACTACAGGCACCAAGCAGTTTTACGTAAACAACATGATCATCATAACGTACAAATTCTAAGTTTCCGCCATCACTGATTAAAAAAGGGCGCAACTTATCAATAAGGGATAGTACCTGAGTTGTTATTTCTTCTTCCTTCATTTATATCACCATTATCATTATAATAAGAGTAGATGAAAATGTAAAGCATTACTAGTTGTTGATTTTAGACAAAATATGATATAATAAAAAACAAGAAGGTGGTAGAATGCCAAAATATCAAGTAGGGGATATTGTAACTGTTTCAGTGACGGGAATTGAAAAATATGGTATTTTTGTTGGATTAGATGAATATTATAGCGGATTAATTCATATCTCGGAAATCTCAGATGGCTTTGTAAGAAATATAAATGATTATGTTAGTTTAGGCGAAACGATAAGAGCAAAAATACTAGAAGTCAAAGAAGAAGAGTTGCATGTAAAACTGAGTATAAAAGACATAGATTATCAAATAGTTAGAAAAAGAAAAACGAAAATTAAAGAGACAGAATTAGGCTTTTCAACATTAGAGGCAAATCTAGATAAATGGATTACAAAAAAGTTAGAGGAAATAGAACAAAAAATGTAAAAAATCATGAAAAATTCATGAACTGTATTGACAAACCGCAAATTTACTGGTATATTTAATTCTGTCAACTGCTATTAGTTGGGCGATTAGCTCAGTTGGTTAGAGCACCTGCCTTACAAGCAGGGGGTCATAG
>CAZWXX010000080.1:0-5781 GCA_964637865.1 uncultured Muribaculaceae bacterium
ATTTTGAAACATTTGTTTGACATTTGACATCTTTCGTGATATTATAATGTCATGAAGGAGGAAGGAAATGGAAAAGTTAACACACAGACAGAGTTTCATTTTACAAATTATTAAGGAATTAATTGCAAAAAATGGCTATCCGCCTACAGTAAGAGAAATTGGAGAAAAAGCAAATCTTCACTCTCCTGCTACTATTCATTTTCACCTAACAAAATTAGAAGAAAAAGGATATATAAAAAAAGGAAATAGTAAAAATAGAACAATTGAAGTACTAGTTCCAAATGAATTTATCGAGAAAAAAGAAAATGTAATAGAAGTACCATTACTTGGAAAGGTAACTGCAGGTTCTCCCATCGAAGCAATAGAAATGCCTAATGAGTTTTTCGCTCTACCAGCAAATCTAATTCCAGCAAAAAAAGACGTATTTACTCTAACAGTCTCTGGAGAATCTATGATTAATGTAGGAATTTACGATGGAGACATTTTGATTGTAGAAAAAAAGGCAACAGCAACCAATGGTGAAACAGTAGTAGCCATGAATGAAAATAATGAAGCCACTGTAAAAACTTTTTATAAAGAAAATGGTCATTTTCGCTTACAACCAGAAAATGATACCATGGAACCAATTATTTTAGATAAAGTAACCATACTGGGAAAAGTAGTTGGACTTTATCGTAAACTTTAAAAGGATCTTCGAAAATTGAAAATCCTTTTTATTTATCCAAAAAATTTAAGACAACATAACGAGCAATCAAAAGACCTGCACTAGCGGGTACAAAAATGCAAGAAGCAAGTTCAGGAGAATGATTCTTTATAGGAGTCTCAAAAGAAGAAAGTACCATTAACTTTTCTTTAGGATAATTCTTCTTCATATAATGTCTAATTTCTCTTGCCAAAGGATCGTAGCTCGTTTTTTTTATATCACAAATAGTCAGTTTAGAAGAATCTAACTTTCGAGCTGTTCCCATACAAGAAAGAAGTGGAACTTTCAACTTCATACATTGATCAATTAAAAGTTTTTTCGTAGACAATGTATCACAAGCATCAATTACATAATCATATTCTTTATCAAATACAAGTTCCAAATTGTCTTTATCTAAAAATAATACTTTACTATCAATAGTAAGAGAAGGAAAAATAGAAAGACAATGTTTTCTCATTACAGTAGCCTTTTCTAATCCTACAGTATCAGAAAAAGCAATAATCTGTCGGTTCATATTAGTAGAATCAATAACATCGCCATCTACAATAGTTAAATTAGAAATCCCAGATCGTACAAGTCCTTCTACAACATAACCCCCAACGCCACCAAGACCTACTACCAAAACTTTTTTCGTTTTTAATATTTCTAATGCCTGATTCCCAACAAGAGAAGAAAATCTACTCAACTCATTTTCCATATTTACCATCCCAACTTTTTACTTTCTGAATATCTCGCTCCGACGAAAGCCAACTAAGTCCTTGCCCAGTCATGATTCGTGCCATATAATCAAGCTTCGCATATTCATTCGCATTTTCCTTTGCTATTTTATAATAATCTCTAATCTCATTAGCACTACTTGTATAAATAGATTGTAAAGGCTCCATCATCCCTTGAACATTTTTTTCTAAAATAGTAGCATCCTCAATAATTCTACATTCAAACTGATTTAAAAAATGAAAAGTATCCACAAAATCACGAAGTCTCTCATCTCTAGTAAGTATAGAAGAATCGATTGGAAAAGAAAGAGACGACGCCACTCTCCTTAAAACCTTTAACTTTTCTTCCGTAATATGACTGGCAACTCCCAATTTCTTTAAAGAAAGATTACGATCCTTATGATGTCCTGGTAATTGCTTTTTCATATCTAAAATAGCACTTCCAAAAAGCATATCAAGTCCATCTGTTACATGAGGAAGAGGACATTGAACACGAAACAATCGCATATTTCCCTGACTATTTTTTCTAGAAGTAAGTAAAAAGGAAGAACTAGCCTGTATAGAATGATCTCGAATAAAATGAACAATGCTATCAAGAGGAGCATTAGGAACATAATATCTAGAATGATTATAACTTCTACCATTAACAATAACATCACTCTCATATGAATACTCTAATACTCTATCTTCTTCTACTTCATAAATATTTTTCAAAAAAACTTCCATATTATATATTTTCCCTTTATATAGTAGCGGTATAACTAACATAATAGTCCCCTCCCCTTGACTTATTATTATAGCAAAAACGAAAATAAAACTCAAAAAAAAATTCACAAAAAAAGTCTAAGAGAGCGTCGTAGACTAACGATAAAACCTGTCCTTACGTACAGGTGGGCACCTCGTGAATTGCCTTTAGGATTCCTACTACGGTAGGCATTCAACACCAGCAACCATTCCCAGTTCCCTTATCGTCAATTTAGTCGGTTTTATATAAGTCTGTTCGCATCTCTTAGACAATACTAGTATATCACATCTGCCAAAAAAAATACAAACATTTTTAATAATTTGAACCGATATAAGACACTCACATAAATTATTATAGGTGAATGCTATGTATTATAAAAATAAAAATTTATCCATCTACTACGAAAAAGAAGGAAGCGGAAAAAGAGACTTAATCATACTACCCGGATGGGGAGACACAAGAAAAACATTTGATTTTCTCATTTCCAATCTAAAAAAAGATTATATAATTTATATTTTTGACTACCCAGGTTTTGGAAAAACATCTTTTCCTGATAAAGATATAACGATTTATGATTATGCAAATCTTTTTAAAGATTTTATTACAGAAAAAAAACTAAAAAACCCTATTATAATAGGACACTCTTTTGGAGGAAGAATTGCTATTCTTCTTACAAGTATTTATCATATAGAAATAGAAAAAATGATTCTAATAGATGCAGCAGGAATAAAACCCAAAAAGAAAATAAAACAGTATTTAAAGCAAACACTCTACAAAATTTTAAAAAAAGGAAAATATCTTTTACCAAAAAAGAAAAAAGAGCTTTATCAAAAATGGTTATTAAATAAATTTTCATCCGCAGATTATCAAGCTCTTCCTACGGGAATGATGAAAACATTCAGAAATATCATAAGGGAAGACTTAAAAACCTATTTGAAAGAAATAAAGACTGAAACACTACTGATATGGGGAGAATATGATCTAGATACACCACTTACAGATGGTATCCTAATGGAAAAAGAAATAAAAAATTCTGCTCTAATTAAAATTCGTCATGCTACACATTTTTCCTATTTAGAACAACCATTTCTAATATTAAGAATTATAAATCAATTCTTAAAAGAAAAAAGATAGAACTTCTAATAATTTCTATCTCGTAAGAATGGAGGCAAATCATAATCTCCATCACCATCAGCACTACTATCTTCCACAACTTCTGTTGTTGTAACATAACTTGGTTCAGGTTCTACTCTGGTAACTCTACGTGTCTGTGGAGCATTAGAATAAACTGGTTGCACCACCTCAGGTGCTTTTTGTCTAGTATGTAAATTTTTATCGAATCCAGTAGCAATCACAGTAACAATAACTTCATCGGATAAATTTTCATTAATAACAGATCCAAAAATAGTATTAATATCTGTATTAGAAGCAGAGCGTACAACTTCGGCCGCTTGTTCTGCCTCAAATAATGTTAAGTTAACACCACCAGTAATATTAATAATAGCATCCGTCGCACCGCTAATAGATGTTTCCAAAAGTGGAGAAGAAACTGCCTGTTTTGCTGCTTCGATAGCACGGTCCTCACCCATTCCAATTCCAATTCCAATAATTGCATTTCCAGAATCTTTCATAACTGCTTTTACATCAGCAAAATCAAGATTAACAAGACCAACAACAGCAATTAAATCAGAAATAGACTGTACACCTCGACGAAGTACATTATCAACTTCTTTAAATGCTTCTAGCATTGGTGTAGTCTTATCAATGATTTCTCTTAATCTATCATTTGGGATAATAATCAATGTATCCACATGCTTTCTAAGCTCTTCAATACCAGCTAACGCATTTTGCATTCTCTTTTTCCCTTCAAAAGAGAAAGGTTTTGTAACAATAGCAACAGTAAGTGCTCCCAAAGCCTGAGCAATTTCTGCTAAAATAGGAGCAGCACCAGTACCATTTCCACCACCCATTCCACAAGTAACAAATACCATATCAGCACCAGTTAGTGCATCTTCAATTTCCTTCTTAGACTCAAGCGCTGCTTCTTTTCCAATTTCAGGTTTTGCCCCTGCTCCTAGTCCATCTGTAAGACTTGCACCTATTTGAATCTTAACATCTGCCTTCGAATTATTTAAAACTTGCAAATCAGTATTTGCAACAATAAACTCAACACCTTTTACACCAGACTCTACCATTCTATTAACGGCATTTCCACCGCCACCACCTAGACCAATTACTTTAATCTTCGCTAATTGATCCATTTCTAATCCATTCAACATACCCTAATCCTCCTCAATCTTCAAAAAAATGTCCAAATACTTTGTTAATAATATGTTCATTTGAAACTTCCTGTTTTTTCTCTCTTAATAATAAATCAATATCTCTTTCCGTAAACATACTTTCATGCTTTCCACGTAAGTCAAGTTTATCATCATAATACTTCAAAATTCCTAAAACGCTAGAATACTTATTATGTCTAACCCCCATCGTTGTCATATTACAAACTCTAGCATTCCTTCCTAAAATGTCTTCTACTGCATATTGAAATCCTGCAAGTTCACTAAGACCTCCTGTTATAATTATATAACTAATTTCTCGATTTGTTAAGATTTTTAACTCTTTTTTTACAAGTTTTAAAATCTCATAAATCCTAGCTTCGACAATTTTAGAAAGTTCCACTTGCTCTATTTCTTTTTTCTCATCATCACAGTCCAATTCATATAAATCATTACTGTCCGCATAACGCATAACCGCAGTAGCAAATTCTTCTTTTAGCTTTCTAGCATCATCAAAAGATACTTTATATACATAAGAGATATCTTTATCAACAAAATAACTACCAATAGGAAGTGAAGAATTTTTAATCATAATTCCTTTATTGAAAATAGAAATTCTACTAACTTCCTTTCCAATATTAACAATAGCCCCTACTTCACTATCAATTCTATTATTTTTAACTTCAAAATAATCTCCTACAGTATGAAAGCAAACATCAATTGCTTCTAAGCCTGCAAGTCTTACCACTTCTAGCATCCGATACAAAGGCTCTTTAGGAACAGTAGCAATTACTGCCTTCACCTCTAAAGTATCTCCTTTCATCCCTTTAGGATCTTTTGTTATTTCACTACCAACTACAAAATGAATTGGTACTGTCGTAACAAGTTCATCTTCTTCATCAATTTTGCCTCGTAATGCCTCTGCTAGTACTCCCTGCACATCTTCAAAAGATACTCCTGCTAAAGGATCTAAAACAGCTACTTTTCCTGTGACAATAGTAATAGTAACGTTTTCTTCTGGAACACACAAAACCGTTTTCCGTAAAGAAAGACCCAACATTGCTTCTACTTCCAATATACATTTTTTCAAATTACAAACAGCATCTTGTATATTAATAACTTGTCCCTTCCGAACTCCCGAAGAAGGATAAGATGAGGCAGCAAGAACATGGAACTTCTTATTCATCTTATTAGCAACAACAATTTTTATACTATCTGATCCAAGATCAATCCCAGTATATATCTTCCTCATCCTGTCCTCTCCTTCCTTACTATCATAATTCATTATACTATAACTTTTTTACTTTTCAAAGTTTTTTACACATTTATTTTAAATTTTAT
>CAZWXX010000081.1:0-5762 GCA_964637865.1 uncultured Muribaculaceae bacterium
ATACCTTGATTTTTTGTTGTGGATTATTTTTCATTTCCTTGACTGAACTGTAACGTTTCTGCCACTGCCTTTACATTCACTTTCATAACAAAACTTTTTGAAACATCCCGAACAGTATAATCACTAGAAACCCAAATTCTTAATCGAAATTTTTCTACACCTGTACCATGAAAAGAACCATAATATAATCTCTTACCATTAGGATCACTTTCTGCTGTAGATAGACTAGCAAAAGTTGGAACAGTACTATCATAACCAACAACAGCCTCTTCAGTATCCACTTTTGTTAAATAA
Organism: uncultured Muribaculaceae bacterium; assembly: GCA_964637865.1. Classification (GTDB taxonomy): domain Bacteria; phylum Bacillota_I; class Bacilli_A; order RF39; family UBA660; genus MGBC119817. The sequence goes on from CAZWXX010000081.1 coordinate 295, forward strand.
ACTTTTACATATTGAGAATCTATCACATTCTCAATTGGTGACTCATCAACACCATATATTTCGTAATGAATCGCCCCCTCACCAGTAATATTATTAGAAATAGTAAAATCAAAATAACCGTTTTGAATACCATTCTCTTCATCTCTTTGAGCAAGTACTTTTCCCAAAGAATCAGCAATGGGCTCAGCATTTACGATAGAAATTCCATTGGTTGCTTCATAATAGCTAAAAGAAAGTTCTCCTGTTGAAATCTTATTTTCCTTCGTTCCAACACCTGTATAAGTAAAGACAGCATATGTAACACCAATCACCGCTACAATTAAAATTAAAATTGCAATAACCGAGATAATAATTTCTCGCCTATTTTTGCCATCTCCGTTCATTTTATTTTCTATCCTCCTATATTTTATATAGTATCATAACAAAAAAGAATTTACAAGGAATTTTAAAACACTAATAGAGCAAAAAAAGAACCTTAGTCAAAGGTCCTATACTAAAATCCAAAACGCAGAATATCAAATTGAATATTGCCCTGTGTATGCATTCCCTGCATATTTTTTTCAGTTTCAAATAATAAATCCAAATGTTTTCCCTTTACTGCACCGCCACGATCCATGACAATAGCAATAATAGGATCTGAATAAATAGCAATATTATGAATACGAACAATACTACCACAAGGTAATCTTTTATCTGCAGCAACGATTCTAACTTTTCCATAAGTAACATCATTAAAATAAATATTACCATTTTTAAAATTCTGCTTTGGAGGACAAGCACTATTTCCCCCACATCCCTTACAATCAGGTCCATAACCTGTAATTTTTCCAACAAAAGAAGAATTTTGTCCTGACTGTGCTACCAAAAGTGCTTCTTCAAAAGTATCATAAATAACAGGTCCCACAGGTTTTTGAGATCCCAATAATAAACTATACTGATCTTGTAATCTAGTAGCCTGAATAGACTTAGTATTATTCACATTATAAGTAACAATAGACATCTTTTCATTAAAAGATATAGCAATAAGAAAAAAAACAAAACAAAAAGAAATCGAAATCAAATAATAAAAGTAACGATAAATACGCTTTTTCTTCTTCATAGCCCACCTCTATTATAAATAGATAGTAGCATAGTCCCTACGAAAAGTCAAATATAGAACAAGCATTATGTGAAGTCTTAATCATTACATCTTCTAATAAAACACCACAAGAATCAGCAATTTTTAAAGCAATAATAGGAAGATACTTAGAACTATTCTTCTCTCCTCTATAAGGAGTGGGTGCAAGATAAGGACTATCCGTTTCCAAAACAAGATAATCAAGTCCAATTTCCGAAATAACAGAAGGCAAATTACTATTTTTAAAAGTAACAACACCACCAATACCAAGAAAAAAGCCCATTTGTATATACTCTTTTGCTGTCTCTAAACTTCCAGAAAAGCAATGAATAACACCTCGAACAGAATACTTTTTTAATAAATCAATAGTATCTTTAGTAGCATCCCTAGAATGAATGATAACAGGTAAATTAAATTTCTCTGCAAGTTGTAATTGATAAGCAAAAAGTTCCTTTTGTTCCTTCACCAAATCTTTCCCATAATGATAATCAAGCCCAATTTCTCCAATAGCAACAATTTTTCTATGATGTAATAATTTTTCCAAATATAACAGTTCATTCTCTCCTATCTTCCCCACTTCAGAAGGATGAAATCCTAAAGATAAATAAATATCATCATATTCTAAAGCAAGATTTACTGCTTCCTCCATATCATCAAGTTCACATCCCGAAATAATAATTTTTTCTACCCCATTCTCTCTATTGGTAAAAATAATATCATCTATATCATCATAATACTTTTTTGATAAATGACAATGTGTATCAATAAACATAAAATCACTTCCTACAATAAACAAAAAATATCATATATTAATGATATTAGTCACTTCTTTAATTTCCACCTATGGATTTTAATTCTAATATAAGAATAAGTCACAACACCCAAGTAAAGAATATCTAAAATATTCCAACTTTGAGATATTAATAAACCTAAAAATCCTGCAACTAAAATAAACGCAGTATCAATATTAGCAAGTTTAATCAAAAACTCTGGTATATAATACTGTTGTGGTGTATCATCCATCATACATTCAGTCCTTTCCTAAAGATTTACTACAACCACTACTTTCTCATCATAACAAGAAACAAATAAAAAAGGAATACCAAAATAATAATATTCCTGTAAAATTGACAAAATTATTCAGAAATTTTTTCTTTATCAATTCGTTCAAAAATAGGTATTGGTCTTCCAACTTGATAACACAATTGATCTTGATAACTAAAACTCTTATCATCAATTTGTAATTGTCTAAATATTTCTTTACTAGTATCTGGCATAAAAGCTTCCAGTAAAACTGCAGAAACTCGAATAGCTTCTAGCAAATTATAAAGAACAGACTCTAATCTATCTTTTTTGGAATCATCTTTTGCTAAAATCCAAGGTGTTGTCTCATCAATATATTTATTCGCTCTACGAAGTAACTCGAATATAGCTTCCAGTGCATCATTAATATGTAGAGAATCAATTTTTTCTGAAACAATAGAAGATAAATTACAAATCATAGAAATAAGCTCAACATCAAAGTCTTCTGATACATTCTTATTAGAAATCTTGCCATCAAAATATTTATTTATCATAGATAAAGTACGATTAACTAAATTTCCTAAATTATTAGATAAATCTGCATTTGTTCTAGTAATTAAAGCTTCCTCTGAAAAAGTACCATCATTACCAAAAGAAACTTCTCTTAATACATAATAACGAACAGCATCTACTCCATACTTTTTAATATATTCTCTAGGATCTTTATAATTACCTAAAGATTTTGATATTTTCTCACCATTAATAACTAACCATCCATGACCAAAAACTTGCTTTGGTAATTCTAATCCTAAAGCCATCAATATAATAGGCCAAACAATAGTGTGGAATCTAACAATTTCTTTACCAACCAACTGTAAATCTGCTGGCCAATATTTCTGAAACTCTATATCATGATCACTCATATAACCAAGAGAAGTAATATAGTTCGTTAAAGCATCTAACCACACATATACAACATGACTATCATCAAACGGAACTGGTATTCCCCAACGAAAACTGGTTCTAGATACACATAAATCTTCTAACCCTGGTTTAATAAAGTTATTAATCATCTCATTTTTTCTAGACTCTGGCTGAATAAAATTAGGATGACTTTCAATATATTCTACTAATCTATCTTGATATTTAGAAAGCCTCAAAAAATAAGCCTCTTCACTAACCTCATGAACCTCTCGATTACAATCAGGGCATTTCCCGTCTACTAATTGCGTTTCTGTCCAAAAAGACTCACAAGGCGTACAGTACAGTCCCTTATACTCACCTTTATAAATATCTCCTTGTTCATAAAGTTTCGTAAATATTTTCTGAACAGCTTTTACATGTATCTCATCAGTAGTTCTTAAAAATTTATCATAGCTAATATGAAGACTATCCCACAAATCAATAGCATCTGAAACAATACCATCAACATATTCTTTAGGTGTAACACCAACCTCTTTTGCCTTATTCTCTATTTTTTGACCATGTTCATCTGTACCAGTTTGAAAACAAACATCATATCCTCTTAATCTTTTATATCTTGCAATTGCATCTGCAATAATTGTAGTATAACAATGCCCAATATGAAAATTACCACTAGGATAATAAATTGGTGTTGTAATATAAAAACTCTTACTCATATCAAACTCTCCTTTCAAAATAAAAACACTATAACATAAGGACGATTATCTCGCGGTACCACCTTATTTTATAATGTTTCATTATACACTCAAATAGTTAACGCCTATTATACGATTAAGCCTACTTATCGACTCAATAGTTCCAAAGCCATATTTAGTATTTTACTAGATTCTATTTTCACCAACAAGAACTCTCTAAACTAATAAAACAAATACTAAACTCTTCTTCAACACATTCAATATAAATCATATTATAACACACTTTATTTTATTCTTCAATATGTTTACTTAAAAAATCAGACATAACAATTGCAATCTTTTCATCTACATCTGTCATTGGTTCTAAAGTAGAAAGAATGATAACAAGGCCCACAACATCTCCTTTTACATTAATTGGATTAATAATATAAGTATACTCTTCCTTTTTACCATCCAAAAGTTCAATAGAATGTGGATTTTTTTCAATTAAAATCTCTCGATCATTCATATGTTGTTCCAAAACTCTAGAAATAGATTTATTTAAATACTTCTTTCTATCTTCTCCTGTTGTTACAATAAAACGATCACGATCTGTGATAAAAATATTTTTCTTAATTGTAGGACTAATCGTATCTGCTAGTGTTTTAGCTATTTCTGTCATATCATCCATAGATGAATACTTTTTTAATGCAATCATTTCTTTATCTACAAATATTTCTAAAGACTCACCATCCCGAATCCGTAAAGTTCTTCTAATTTCCTTAGGAATTACAATTCTTCCCAAATCATCTATTCTTCTTACTACACCAGTTGTTTTCATAATGACTCCTCTCTTTCTTCCTACAATTATCTTCTACCATTTTTAGAACTTTATACCTTAATAATTTCTTCTATATATATTATAAACTTTATCTATAGAAATTCCCTTGGTAAATATTTCCATTTAGTAAACTTAAAAAAAAGAAAACTATTTCTAGTCTCCTGATTTTTCATCAAACAAATGAGAATTATTCTTAGTAAACAAATAACGTTCCCCTTGTTCTAAAATACTATTCACTAAAGTAGTATCCTTAATAATAATTTTCAATTCAATATTTTCCATTAAATCTTTATTATAATTATTAGTTAAATACTTACTCATCATCTCAATGATTTTAATTTTAATATCTTCATCTGCGTCATCCCTAAATATATGAGGTAACCCACTTAATAAAATTTGATTAGAACTTTTAATTTTTTCCTTTGCTTCCTTTTTTATCTTCCTATTTACTAAAGCAAATTCTTTTTTAGGAATTTTAATAATATCAGTCTGCTTTTTAGGTATAAAATCTGAAACAATCTTACTAAAGTATTCTCTTCTATCTATTAAAAGATCAGAAAAAGAATCAACCAACTTACTACGATAATCATCTAATAAAGAATTAAGTCCTTCTGTATCTAAGATAACACCACAATTTTTAGAAAAATGAACTAACTTATTTCGAACAAGATCCATAGAATCAAGAGGTGGTTTTTTTAAAAGAGAAACAATATCCTCAGTAATAAGAGTATTCGTATTATTACGTATCAATTCTAATATAGCTAGTTTATATGTCTCTAAATGCTGTCTTTCTAACTCTTCTACTCCTATCAAAATAAACACCTCCGTATGATTACTAATGAATACTCCCCGGAGCAAGCTCTAAATTGTCCACTGGACAATTTCCTTT
>CAZWXX010000082.1:0-5723 GCA_964637865.1 uncultured Muribaculaceae bacterium
TTCTTTTTTCAAATCAGTATTGGTAATTAACTTCAAACTATTCACTTTTTTAATGTCAAGCGTAGTCCGCACCACATGTGCATCTTCCTTTACTCCTGTTACAATACATAAAGGAATTAAAACTACTAACAAACAATCTATAACATAAATAAATTTTTTCATCATAAAACTCCTTGCATATATAAGTGTAACATAACGACAAGGAGTTTTACAACTTTTTACAAATTTTGCCAATAGTGCTATGTAAACTAATTTACAACACAACTATATCTAGCAAGCTGCATTTCTTTCTTTATTTCCCTAGCATCTTGATCTAAATTATATTCTGGCATAACACCGCCTGCTTCACTATAAGCAGAACTCAAGCCATTCTTATCTAAATTTCTATAATCAAGCTCTTGTTTATTAATTTGCTTTCTAGAGTTTAAGCTACAAGTAGTCTGAACTCCTGCTACTTTAGAAGTCATATCTTTTAACAACTCACACTCTGTATTTAATTTTTCAAGTTCTTCTGCACTATTATCTGTTCCTTTTGTTTCAACAGTAGAAATATATCCCTTTACCTTATTATTTTCCACTTTAAATTCACTTGTATACAAAGTGGTAATATCTTCATCTTCCTCTTCATAAACACATTTTAACGTACCATGTATAACTTCTTCTTGAGCAGCCATTTTTCTCTCCAACATATATTTACGAAGATCTGGCAAAAACCAAACAAGTGCTAAAAGAGAAATAAAAAATACAATTAATAAAAAATAACGAAAATTCCCTGGTTTCTTCTCATTAGTTGGAGGTACTACAGAACGATCTGTTCCAGTTTTTTCTCCTACTGGACTAGCCCCAGAAGAAACATTTTGAACAGTAGGAGCCTGCTTTAATACTTGTGGTTGTACTTGACCTGTAGTTTGCACTTGTATATTGGTATTTGCTCCATACCCTCCTACAGGACTTGCCTGTCCAGTATTAGAAACATTATTACTTGTGTTAGCAACAACGTTAGGGTTAGGACTAGGACTAGGATTAGGATTAGGATTAGGATTAGCATTAGCATTAGTATTAACATTCATATTTGTATTAGGATTATCACTATGATTCACAACTATCATCTCCTTATTCTTAAAAAGATTATATCAAAAATTAAGATACTTTAAAAGAACTTTCTAAAACTTAACTCATCTTAAAAGATCAATTCTCTCCTGATAATTAGAAGAACTTAAAATATAATTTCCCGCTACCAAAATATCTGCTTTTTTAACTTGTTTTTTTGATACATTATTAATTCCACCATCCACACTAATTTTAGCATTACTCTTATACTCTTTTAACAATGTTTTTACTTCCTCCACTTTATCTTTAGTAGACTCTATAAACTCCTGTCCCCCATATCCAGGATAAACACCAAGTATTAAAATTAAATCTAAAAGAGGTAAATATGGAACCAATTCTTTTACTTTAGTATCAGGTGATAAAGCAAGTCCACATTTAATGCCATAACTTTGAATTAATTTTAAACAAGACTCAATATCAGAATCTACCTCCATATTAAAAGTAATATATTCCGCATTAAGTCTTGCATAATCTGGAATAAACTTTTCTGGCTTTTCTACCATCAAATGAATATCTAATCGTTTAGATGTATATTTATATATATGTTTCATCTCTTTAAATGGTAAACTACGAGATTTCACAAACTTCCCATCCATCACGTCTACATGAATAAAATCAGTATCAGTAGCGTTTAATTTTGTAAGATCTTGTGGAATATTTTTACTAGTTAAAAACGATGTAGAAATAAGCATTTTAAAACCTCCTGTCTAATAATTTGATATAGGACTGATAACGACTTTCTAATATTTTTTGATCTACTACTGCTTTTTTTACAGCACACTCTTTTTCATTTGTATGAGAACAATCTTTAAAAGGACAAGGGAAATTTTTAAATTCTACAAAAGCCTCACGTATTTGCTCATCTGTATAACCTTTAAATTCTAAAGCAGAAAAGCCAGGAGTATCTAGCACTTTTCCATCATCTAGTAAAAAGAGTTCGGTAACACGCGTAGTATGTCTTCCTCTTCCAAGTGCTTTTGAAATTTCTCCAACTTTCAGATTCCATTTCGGATTAAGTTTATTTAAAAGAGTGGATTTCCCAGCCCCTGTCTGTCCAGTAAAAACACTAGTCTTATGATTCAAAAGTATCCTAATTTTATGAATATCAGTATTAGAGACAACAACATATCCTAATCTTTGATAATATTCTAAAAAAGGCTGTAGTTGTTTTTTTTCTTCTGTATTTAATAAATCTTCTTTCGTAATACAAATAATACTCTGACATTGATGTAATTCCATTAAAACCAAAAGTTTATCTAAAAGAAAGAAAGAAAAATCAGGACTTTTCAAACTAGTAATTAAAAAGCCTTGATCAATATTACTAACAGGAGGACGCATAAATTCATTTCTACGTGGTAATATTTTTTCAATCATACATTTTGTAGAATCAAATTCCACCATATCCCCCACTAAAGGTACTATATGTTCATGCCTAAAAACACCTCTACATTTACATGAATAAGTCTGATTATTGCATAGAACAACATGTATATCACGATTAATTTTTATAATCTGTCCGATCATATTTCCCCCAATAATTAATGTTCTCCAGAGGAAGAAGCACCACCTGGAGTAGTAGTACTACTACCACCACTACTACTTCCACCCTCTGTGGTACTACTTCCAGGTTTTTCATCTTTATTTCCTGGATTATTTTTATCAGTAGATGGCACTGTAGGTTTTACCACTTGCTTTTTAGCAATAGTAACACTCAAAGTAGTTCCTTTTACAATAGGACTACCAGCAGAACGAGATTGACTGATAACCTTTCCTTCTTCATAACTACTAGTCTCCTGAAAATTAGTTTGTAAAGTAATACCATATTTACTACAAAAAGCTTCTACATCATCAAGATTCCATCCCTCTTTTAACATATCAGGATAACTATCCACAATATCTGGAATATAAAGAATAATAGAATCTCCCTTCTTAACTTTTGAACCCCTAGCTAAACTTTGCCCAATAATTAATTGATCATCATCATATTTGGTACCATCTTCTACTGCTTTTTTCTCAACAGTGACTTCTAAATGGTATACTTTTTCAAGTTCCGTTTGAATTTCAATATAATTTTTACCAGTATAATCTTCAATAGTATAAGTCTTCTCTCCCTTAGACTTATAAAGAGTAATAACCGTTCCTTCTTTTACATAACGTCCAGCAGCCGGATTAGTCTTTACGATTTTACCTTCTTTAATTTTATCAGAATTTACAGTTTTAATACTAGCAGCTACTTTAAATCCTTGATCTTGAAGCTTTTTTTCTGCCTTAGAAACACTCATATCACTAACATCAGGAATACGAATACTCTTTTTTTCTGTAAGTTTTGGAATAATTAGAAAAATAGAAATTAAACTAATAGCAATAAGTCCAAAGATAGACGCTAAAACAATAATAAGAATTTTTCGTTTTTTTGCATTTTTATCCTCTTCTATATCTTCTAATTCTTCTTGCTTATCCTCTAATTTTTTTAAAGATTTAGTAGAAGCATCCTGATCATGTTCTGGATACTTATATAAATAAGGTTCTTCATTAATTCTATCATCGTCTAGTGCTGTTAATAAATCTTGATGCATATCTCGAGCATTCGCATACCGATTTTTAGGGTTTTTTGCAGTAGATTTCAAAATAATATTCTGAATGCTTTGTGGAATAGAAGAATCTTCCCTCATCAAAGTAGGAAGTGGTTCTTTCATATGTTTTAATGCAATTTCTACTGCATTATCCCCTCGAAAAGGAAGACTTCCCGATAAAAGTTCATAAAAGATAATTCCCATAGAATAAATATCACTTTTAATAGTAGAACCCTTACCACTAGCTTGTTCTGGTGGTAAATAATGAACAGACCCCATCACTGAATTTGTTTGTGTAAGTTGTGTGCTATTTAATGCCATAGCAATACCAAAATCAGTAATCTTAATTTGTCCATCGTCTTCTATCATAATATTTTGTGGTTTTAAATCTCTATGAATAATATAACTATCATGGGCTTGTGTAATACCATCTGTTAGTTGAAGCATAATATCAATTGCTTCACTAAGGGTAATACTTCCTCTTTTTTTAATCAGTTGTTTTAAAGTCTTTCCTTCTATGTATTCCATAATGATGTAGTACATTCCATCATCTTCACCAACATCGTACATTTCTACGATATTTGGATGAGATAGGCTCGATGCTGAAAGGGCTTCTCTTTGAAAACGTCTTACAAATTTTTCATCATTTGCTAGATCTCCTCTTAGTATTTTAATAGCCACTTTTCGATTTAAAATTGTATCGTATCCAACGTATACATTCGCCATTCCACCTTCACCAATACTTTTCAGTATTTCATAGCGATCACTAATCATTTTCCCCTTTTCAATCATCTTTTTCACCTTCTTTTAGTTTTAGATATGCGATTGAAATATTGTCTGTTCCTCCTCTATTGTTTGCTTTGTTAATCAATGTTACTACTTTGTCTTCAACCTCTTTATCGCTTACTATCACTTTTTCTATTTTTTCAAAATCTACCATGTTGGTAAGTCCATCACTGGACAATAGAATATCTGTTATTTCCATATCACAGTCAAAGATATCAATATCAATTGGATCATTTGCCCCAAGGGCCTTCATTAGAACATTCTTTTTGGGATGATTTACTGCTTCTTCTTCTGTCAGTTCTCCTGCTGTAACCAACAAATTCACTAATGTATGGTCGTATGTCACTTTATGAAGTTCCTTGTCTTTTACAACAAATCCACTAGAGTCTCCTATATTTCCAATCAAAATATATTCTTTGGTAATGATTGCTACAACTAGCGTTGTACCCATTCCTTTGCTTTCTGGATGATCGTTTTCATATCGAAAAATTAAACTGTTAATTTCTGTTACCGTATCTTTTAACCATTCAATTGCTTGTTGTTTGTTTAAATTTAGAAACGTTTCCTTAAAATGCTTTGATAAATAGCTAATGGTTATACTACTCGCCACTTCACCAGCAGAATGTCCGCCCATTCCATCGGCTACGGCCATTAAATAATCTTCACTAAAGTTTTTGGTAATAATTACACTATCTTCATTGTGGGTTCTAATCTTTCCACAATCTGTCAAATAAAATGATTGCATTACTTACCCTCCTCTTTCTTAGAACGGAGTTGTCCACATGCAGCACTAATCTTGCTACCATATTCTCTTCTTATTGTAACATTGATTCCTCTTTTTTTCAAGGTATCATAAAAATCATGTATATCTTCATCCTTACTTCTTTTAAATTCTATGTGACTGGTTTCATTATATGGTATTAAATTCACGTAACAATTCATTCCACGAAGTAGATCTGCTAATTCATTAGCATGATTTTTCGAATCATTGATATCTCTTAATAAAATATATTCAAAAGTTACTCTACGATTGGTCTTTTTTATATATTCTTTTAATATTTTTATCAATTCTTCTAATTTATATACTTTGTTAATTGGCATAATTGTATCTCTTATGGTGTTATTTGGGGCATGTAAGCTAATTGCTAAATTTACTTGATATGGTAAATTGGTAAATTCTTTTATTTTTGGTATAATTCCACAGGTTGATACAGTGATATGTCTACTTCCAATAGCAAGTCCTTTCGGATAGTT
>CAZWXX010000083.1:0-5709 GCA_964637865.1 uncultured Muribaculaceae bacterium
CAAGCGTCTATAAAGGCGAACCAATCAAAATAAAAGATGATTCTGATTTGTTTTTAATCATGTAATTATTACAAGCGAAAACTGGCAAAAATTCGGCAAAAAATTGTGCAAAAATCTGACAAAAGATAGTGTAAAAATGTTTTTCGCTTCTGGATGATGCGACTAATAAATAATCCTGGTTGAAAATGTAGAATAACTTCATCGTAAGATGGAGTTTTCTTTTACTTTATAGTAACATTTATCATATCATTTATTTGAGTAGGTTATCTTTTCCTTTTACTATTTGTTATGGCGTGATATAATTATAATAGGGTGATTTTATGAAAGCTATTTGTGTTGGACATGCTTCTTATGATATTACATTACCAGTGGATTCTTATCCTTCTGAGAATATTAAATATCGTATTGAAAAAAGTGTGGAGTGTGGAGGTGGTCCTGCTTCTAATGCTGCTTATTTGCTTGCTAAATGGGGTGCTTCTACTAGTTTTGTTGGTGCTATTGGGCAAGATTATTATGGAAGTTGTATTCAAAAAGAATTTGAATCGATTGGTGTTGATACTACTTATTTAGAGCAAAGGAGTGATTATCATACTTCTAGTAGTTATATTATTGCTAATCAATCTAATGGTTCTAGGACTATTATTACAGCAAAAGATCCTCATAAGAGTAATTTGGTACAAAGTGAAATATTACTAGAGGGGGATGTATTATTATTAGATGGAGAAGAATTTGATGCTTCTTTGAAAGTTTTAAATAAAAATCCGAATGCTATTAGTATTTTAGATGCTGGAACTTTGAAAGAGTCTACGATGATGCTTGGAAAACGAGTTCAGGTTGTAGCTTGTTCTAAAGATTTTGCCGAGAGTTTTACTCATCAAAAGATTGATCATTATGATATTTCTTTTTTGGCAGAAATTCATGGAAAACTTGAGGATTATTTTCAAAATACTGTGATTATTACTTTAGAATCTAAGGGCGCTTTTGTTAAAAGTGATACTTATAAAATTATTCCTAGTATTTCTGTTGTTGCACTGGATTCTACAGGGGCAGGAGATATTTTTCATGGAGCGCTTGCTTATTTTTTAGGACAACAATATGATTTGGAAGAGGCTATATTTCTTGCTAATGTTACAGGGGCTATTTCTGTTACTAGAGTTGGGGGGAGATTTTCTATTCCTACATTAGAAGAAGTATTTGAAGAGGCTAAAAAGAATGAAATTATATAGTCATTTGCCTAGTCTGGATTTACATGGAATGGATCGATATTATGCAGAAATGATGATTTTAGAGTTTATTTCGGATCAGCAGAAAATGAAAAATAAAGAATTTATTCTTATTCATGGTATTGGTAGTGGAGTACTTAGAAGAAAAACACAGGAAGTTTTAGCGCATCATAGAGAAGTGAAAAGTTTTAAAATTGATAATTTTAATCCAGGTTGTACTATTGTAAAACTTAAATAAAAGTTGACAAAATCAAACATTTGTGGTATTATATAGAACAATTTAGAAGAAAGGGGATAGTTATGTATACAGAAGAGTATGAAGCAAAGGGATTTCCATTACGTAGTTTTCTATTAAAACTTATTTTTGTACTGATTTTTGTATTTTTGCTTATATGGTTAATTCCGAAGGCTACTACACAAAAAATAGAAAATAAGAATGATACGGATTTATCTCCAGCGAGTCATGATGAAGTTTTTGCAGAAAATTTAGAGAAAATGCAAAAAGTGGCAGTGGATTATTATCAAAAGGATCGTTTACCACAGAGTGTTGGGGATTCTAATAAAATGACTCTTTCTGATATGATTCAGAAGAAATTAATTGTTCCACTTGTAGATCATCAGAATAAGAAATGTGATATTAGGAAGTCTTATGTTAAAGTTACAAAGATGGATAAAGAATATTTAATGAAAGTAAATTTAAAGTGTCCTAAAGAAGAAGATTATATTTTAGTGCATATGGGGGATTATTCTTATTGTGATGGGGATATTTGTCCTAAGAAGGATATTGAAATAGAAGATGAGGAGTCTTTACCAACTAAAGAAGTATCTTTTGGTAGCACTTACTCCTCTGCTTCAGGGGGAGATTCTTCTACCGATTACAATACAGATTTAAATGATGTAGATATTTTAGAACCAGAAGTATCTGTTCCTGTTCATACCCCAGGATATCTTTATGAGTATCAAAAGACTACAGGGGCAAAATACTCTGAGTGGTCTAAGTGGTCTAATTGGAGTCGTACGAATTGTAATACAGTAGCTTATGGATGCAATGATGCAAGTCCAAGTTGTATGCAAAAATTACAAGTATATAAAAGAAAAGAGCAAATAGGAACGTATGATAAAGAGTATGTTTCTGAAAGAGTGGAGTTTAGGCAAGCAAATACTTATGATCAACAAGTATGTGCAAATTATAATTATCTTTCTTATAATAATCAGCTTTATGTTTTAACAGTACCATATACTGCGATTAATTATGTTACAAGTGCAACTAGAGCTTCTGTTAGTGGTTGGCAGTATGAAGGAAGAAAGTCTTTTAGTTCTATGCCAAATGATACTTTAACTACACGTTATCAATTTGTGGAAGCGGATTTTAGTGGTTGTTCTGCAACTTGTACAACACCACCAAAAAGAGTGTATGATGTTTATAAGTATACAGGAGAGATCGGAGTAGTGGGAAGTGCTACAACATCTCAAAATGTTACTACACTAAATAATAAAACGATTAAAGTCCATTGTGTTGGCTCTACTCGTAAGACAATCCCTATATATGGAAGTGTTACAACTTATGAGAAAACACTTAGAAAAGAAGCGTTATATGGAACTGTATGTTATCAAAGTACAAAGTCTAGAAGTGTGATTAATAAAGGACATACGGATACCAAATGGAGTGGTTATCATGATCAGTCATTATTAAATAAGGGTTACCAGTATACTGGTAATAAGAAACAAGGATAAATAATTAGGAGGTTCGGTTATGAAAGAAATTAAAAAAATAGTATTTACAAATCCTACAGTGGGAGATCGTGAAATTGATGCATCTATGATAGAGGTATATGATTCGGAAGGTCATTATGTTACTTATCCATTATATACATTGCCAGATGAAAATAATTATATTTCTTATGATAGCATTGCAGTAGACACAGTTAGAGAGTTTTTAGATTCTCATCATCTAAATTTTGATGAAGCGTTAGAAAAAGGACTTATTTATAGTGATCGAGAAATTGCAGGAGAAGACTTGAAACTATTTGCAACTGCTTGGAATAATACGGAGAATCAGAAAGATTTAGACGTAGAAGAAGAGATGGCAGAGGATATGAAAGTTACGAATGTTGTTTTCGTAGAAAAAGTTATGGATGATGGCACTATGAGTCCTTATGTACAAGTTACATATGAAGATGAAGTTTCTGATCTTATTGAACTTTTAGATGAAAATGGTAAAATTTCAGAAAAAGTTGAAGATGTTATTTTACAGCTTTTAGAGGAGAAAAATATGACAATAGAGGAAGCTATTTCCAATGATGTTATTTCTGGAGCATCTCTTGATTTAAAACGATTCTTAGAAGAATATACGGATGCTTTTCCTGAGGCAGAACAGGACTCTGATAGAAAACAAATACGTCAAATTGTAATGTATCATTTTGATGGAGTAGAACAACTAGAGCCAACTGAAAATAATTTAGATAATCCAGATCGTGGTATGATTGCACAGGCTTGTATTTTTTATCAAGATGGAACTTTTAAAAATATTGCAGTCTCTAATGGAACGTATACGTATTTTGATGCACTAGGAGAGGCAATTTATGATTTTGCTGGGGAAGATATGTCACTTCTTGATGCCATCAATTCAGGAGTGGTTACTTCTATTAGTGGAGAAGAATTTGAAGAAGATTTTTCTAAATATTTAAAAGGTGTTTATCATAGACCTGCTAATACTTTAATTCCTACTTCTAATACAAGTACAAGCATTATTGAAGAAGATACAGAACAAAGAAAAAGTAAGGGATTTATTTCAAAAGTTATTTCTAAGATAGGACAAGTTGCTGGAAATATAAAGGATGCTGTAGTAAATAAGTGGCATGAGTTAAAACATCGTACTAATAGAGAATATGGTTTTATGAAGAAATTCTATCAAAAGCATCCTAATATTGCTGGAGGACTTTTTGCTCTTACACTTTCACTTCCTCTTGCTTTCTTTAAAACTAGTGATAATACTAGATATACTTGTGCTCATGCTAGTAAAGTTGGTGTTATCAAAGAATTTACAGATCGTAATGAAGAGTCTATTCAAGATATTTTAGCAAAACTTCAGAAAAAACAACATGACAAGGATAAGAAGAAAGAGAAAAAGAATGAGAAGAAGAATTCTAAGAAGCAAAAGAGTGAACAGCAAGTAGCTCAAAATAATAGTGTTTATACGGAAAGTTTTGCTAGTAATAATACAAATGATAACTATAATAATTCTTATGTACCAGAGAATATGAGTTCATCTAATATAAAAAATGATACAGATAAAGATAATGAAGAAAAACAAGCTTTAGAAGATGAGAAAAAGGCAGAAGCAAAACGTAAAAAAGCAGAAAAACGTGCTAAGGCAAAACTTGAAAAGCAAAAAAGGGCAGAGGAAGCTAAGAGAGCGGAATTATTAAAAGAAGTAGCTCAAAGTGTTCAGGATTTCCAAGAGAACATTGATAATGCTAATAGCGGAAATGGTCCTATTAATGAAGATTCGATTGGTAATGGAACTCAATTTACTCCAGATAATAAAGATCAGAATGGAAATCTTGTTGATTCTGTAGAGGATGTTACAACTGATGGTACAGATAGTAGTAATGGAGAATTACCAGATCCAGATGCATTAGATCGTGATGATAATTATGTTGATCAAGGTAGTTATGATATCACTGAAAGTGAAGTTGAAGTTGGTGATCTTGGAGAGACTGATGTTGTTATTCAACCAGAAGGTGGAAATGATGCAGATAATCAGACAACTTCAGAAAATAAGGATGTAACTAACAGTTCTATTGTTGAAGGCGAACAAGATATAGAAAAACTAGCTGAAGCAATGGTAGATGCTATGGAAAATAATGAACAACAAGTAGATACACCAATGGTTAAAACAAAATAAAAATTGACAAAATAAAACAAATGTGTTATAATATGTGTACTTTGAAGATACAGGGGTCTTCAATAAATAGGTCAGGGGGTTGAATATATGGAAGGATTTATATTCGAGTATTTAGACGAAAATGATTTTCGTAAAAAAGAAAGATCAGTAAGAAAATATAATATGCTTGCTTATAAAAAATTAACTTTTAATTATTATCCAGAATTACGTAAAGGTAATTTCTTAGGCGAGGAAGTATCACGAAATGAAAAAGATAAGACTATTTCTTATGAATTGAAGTTGCCTACGGATGATTTGTTTGCAAAAGTTCATGGCGAGATTCGTGTTCATTATACAGTTTATACTGAAAAGAAAATTATTTTACTTACTAATATTACACCAGAAGGAATTTTAGATGAGGGGCATCGTGCAGAATTATCTACTTATAAAGGTGTTATGATTTCTAAAACGAATCCAGAAAAAGATATGTTTAAAATTAATCTATTAAACATGCTACAGAAATAAGGGCTTTAAATGCTCTTTTTTTGTTACAGTTCAGTCAAGGAACTAGAAAATAGGTAAGTTTGCGCTTACCTCAAA
>CAZWXX010000084.1:0-5695 GCA_964637865.1 uncultured Muribaculaceae bacterium
TTTTATCTGTAGAATTATCCCAATATTTCTTTATCTGTCTCATTCTTTTTTTCATATTTATTCACTCTTTCTATCTCTTTTTTTCATCATAAAGGAGATTACTTTATGACCCTAAATATTCTTATCTTTTCTATTATTTACTACATTAAATATACAATAATTTTGTCTAAATAGCAATGAAAAGAGAAGTTTTTGGGAATAATTTGTTAACTATCTAGAAATTTTTTCATTATTATTAGTCATATATTTGTCAGAAGAAATTAGAAAGACATTAAAAGTTATAAAATATGACTTTATTATAATCATAGTCAAAAAAATAGTCATTAATATAAAGGAAGTATTGAATCAAAGTATGTGAATCATAATGTCATAAAGTAATCACCTTTATGACTATCATTTTATCGAATATAGAAAGAAAAGGATGTCGAAATTTAGTTCTTAAAACATCAAAAAAACTGAACTTAGATTATCTCTAAAATCAGTTTTAAACTACATATATTTTTCCATTTGTTTCATCATTTGATTAATTTGTTTCTCATTAGGTTTTCTACCCATTTGCATCATAAGTGCCTTAATCATTTCTCTATTAATTGGTGGATTCTTCTTTAAATATTTTTTCATAAAACATCTAGCCCCAAAAAATCCAATAACAAGTCCAATAATAAGTCCTACAAATACCTGTAAAATATCTTGTAACATTTCTCCTCCTCCTCATACTAATATTCTACTAAAAATTATATTATTAGACAAGCATTTTTATCCCTGAGAGGAAAAAATAATCCTGCATTGCAAAATCACAAACAAAGAAATTAGAACTAATCGTCTTAAGGATTTCAAAAAAGGAAGTCCCATCTTGCTCTGCTTCTATTTTAATATAGGAATGTTTTACCTCTAAAATACTAATTTCATCTTTATAAAGGTTATTAATTCTATGTTTACCATTCCGTTTACTATAAGGAATATCCTGATGCATCTTAACAAATAAAATCTGATCCAACCTTTCTTTATCAATACGATTAGTTAGTTGAAAAAACAAATGATACCCAAAATCAAAATCATCTCGTTTTAAATAATAAAGTTGTGAAAATATACCATATAATGCTGATTCATTCCCATGATACAATGTCTTAAACTCTGGTTTCATCTCAAAAATATAAAAAACTCTCATATAAATCACCTATTACTAGACTACTAAATATAAGAGTTCATTTTTGTCGAATTTTCTTATTTTAGTAAATTTTCTATTTTCTCTTCTAGAGTAGAAATATCAAAACCGAAACGTTGATCCAATTCAGCTTTACTTCCAGACTCTCCAAAAGTATCCACTGATATAATATATTTATCATTAAAAACTATTTTATTCCAAGAGTAAGAAGAACCTCTCTCTATTACTACTTTACGGATACCAACTGGTAAAATCTTCTCTTTATAATCATCATTCATATTGATAAAGCGTTTGATATTTGGCATAGACACTACTCGTATATCAAATCCTTTACTATAAAGTCTTCTTGCTACTTCAAGAGCTAAATGTACTTCTTCTCCTGTCGCAATAATAATTCCATGTAAATTCAAAGTCTCATCACGAACAATATAACCTCCTCTGATTACCTCACTTGTTTTAGTAGACTCCAAAATATTAACTTTATTACGAGATAAAATAATAGCAGCTGGTCCTTCTACTTCTTCTAAAATCGTTTTATAACTGCCAATAACTTCATTGGCATCTGCAGGTCGAAATACTTCTAAATTAGGCGTTGCCCGTAGCCCTGCCAATTGTTCTACTGGCTGATGTGTTGCCCCATCTTCTCCAACTGAAATAGAATCATGCGTAAAAATATAAATAATTCCCAAATTCATAAGTGCTGCTAGTCGAATAGATGGTTTTAAATAATCAGAAAAACTTAAAAAAGTAGAACCATAAGGACGATACCCAACCAAAGCAAGTCCATTTAAAATAGCACCCATAGCATGTTCTCGAACACCAAAATAAATATTTCTTCCATCATAATGAGTAGCAGAAAAATCCCCCTCATTTTCTAAGTAATTGTTACAAGCCCCAAATAAATCTGCACTACCTCCAAACAAATAATCCGTATTTTTAGCAATCGTATTTAAAGTTCTATGAGAAGACTCACGCAAAGCCTCTGCCCCTTCAATATATGGATAAGTAAAATCTGTAATTTCTATTTTTCTCTTCTTTTGAAGAAAGAAATCAAGTACTTTTCTATCTTCCTCTTCTAACTCATCCACACTTCTTACAAAGTCTTGATATAAATTTCTATTACGTTCCTGAATAAAATGTTGAAAATCTTCAATAGTATCAGAAGACACTGCAAATGGAATATCTCTTAATCCCATCTTCTTTTTGATACTAGAAATGTCTTCACTACTCAAAGGCTTTCCATGTACAGCATTTGTATTTTCTAAAGTAGAAAACTTTCCAATTGTAGTTTTAACTTCAATAAAGACTGGTCGATCACTCGTCTTTGCTTCACGAAGTGCTTTATCAATTTCTAAAATATTCTCTCCATCTAAAACAGTAATCACTTTAAAACCTAATGAAGAAAATCTCTCTCCAACATTCTCAGTAAAAGTAAGAGAAGTCTTTCCATCTAATGAAATACGATTAGAATCATATAAAATAATAAGTTTATTTAATTTTAAAGTACCAGCAAGAGAAGCCGCTTCATAAGAAACTCCTTCCATTAAATCTCCATCCCCACATAATACATAAGTATGAAAATCAACAACTTCTTGTCCTATCTTACGAAATTTAGAAGCTAAATGAGCCTCTGCCATAGCAATTCCAACTGCAGTAGCTACTCCTTGCCCAAGTGGTCCTGTAGTCATATCCACTCCTGGTGTTACTCCTACTTCTGGATGTCCTGGTGTAATAGAACCTAACTTACGAAATTTTTTCAAATCATCAATTTCAATATTAAATCCAGCCATATATAAAGTACTATAAAGCAATGCCGAACCATGCCCTGCGGACATAATAAAACGATCCCGATTAAACCATTCAGGATGCAAAGCATCAAAGTGTAAATGATGAGCATAAAGTGTATAAAGAATAGGCGCTGCCCCTAATACAATACCAGGATGTCCACTTTGTGCTTCGTTAATCATATCAATACCTAAAGCTCTAATCTGATTAACAATCTTCCCCTCATCAATATCACTTTCTTCCCTCTTAATAGTTAACATATATCCACCACCTAGTATTATTATACCCTATTTAAACAAAAGAACAAAATAAAATTTACGAAAATAGGCTTTACTTGACTATATCTTACTAATATTAAATTTTATAAAATCATTTAGAAAAAGAAATTTTACAAATAACTGGATAATGATCACTAAAACTTTGATACTTTCTATCTTTTTCTAGAAAAATACGTTCTACTTTAAAACAATCTGATAAAAATATATGATCAATAGCATAATTACTTTTAGCTTCTTTAAAAGTTTTCTCCAATAACTCCACATGATAAATATGCATCTTCATCATCTCTTGAATAAACTCTTTAAAGTCATCATTTTTCAGTGTCATATTAAAGTCTCCCATTAAAATAACATATCCAGAAACTTGTTTTATAAGTTGAACTAAGCGTTGTAATTCTTTCTTTTTTGTTTTACTTTTTCTATTATCTAAATGTGTATTAAAGACTGTGACGCCCCCAAACTCTTTCATATAAATATGTGTAATCGTAACAATTCTTGGTATATAAGAAGAAAGAAAAGGAAGTAATTTAGTATTTTGATATAATACTTTATGGTTTGTAACAATAGGTACTGCTTCATTAAAGGTATGAAGATATGGTATGTGGTTTAAAAAGATATTTTGAGGATAACGACTTTTCCCAAATATTTTATAAGGAGAAGTTAATTGATGTTGTAATCGATTATAATATCTAGGATTTACTTCTTGAAGTCCAACAATATCGATATGGTATTTACATAAGAGTTGTAGTAGTAGAGAAACATGATCTTCTTTTTGATAAATACCATCATATTTTTTTAATTTATACTTATTTTGAACATTAATAGTAGCAATAGTTAACATATTTCACCTCACTCTATTATACAATTAGAAATATAAATTATACATAGGAATATAATTCCAAATTATTGTATAGCAAAACCCTTGATATACAAGGGTTAAATTCTAAATAGTGCGTTTACTGATGGGGTATAGCACTCATTAGTAAAAAAGTTCATTTGCATTCGATAAATTAATTATATCGCTGTTTTATATATTAATCAACAACTTCTAAAAATTTTATCAGCAAATTAAATGTTTTTATCCATGAACTTATAAATGTTATTTCATCTACTGTATGATATTTTCTTTAGCAATATTAACAAAAAAATCTACTATCTTTCCTTCATTTCCTGATTCTCTAGGTATTTTAGAAATTCTTAAGAAATTATTAATTAAAGTTTCTTTCATAAGTTTTCCTTTTCAATTTTTTCAATTCATATTAGTTCCACTTGTGGAAACATTCTAATTATTATCATTGAATTCAGCTTTTTGTTTTTCTATTTCTAATGCTAATTCTTTTTCAGTTGGTAAGTATAATTGATATTTAGAGGCAAATAAATTTTTATTATCGTTTAGTACTGAATATTTAACAATTGTATCTTTTTTATCTGAACATAAAATTATTCCTATCGTTGGATTATCTTGTTCATCCTTTATCTCATTATCAAAATATCGTACATAAAAATCCATTTGTCCAATGTCTTGATGAGCTAATTTATCTAGTTTTAGATCAATTAATACAAAACATTTTAATACATAATTATAAAATACTAAATCAATATAAAAGTTGTCTCCATCTACATCTATCCTTTTTTGTCTAGCAACAAAAGAAAAACCTCTACCTAATTCTAATAAAAACTCTGAAATATGTTCAAGTAAATTAGATTCTAAATCTTTTTCCAAAAATCTTCTATCTTTAATATCTAAAAATTCTAATACATACGGATCTTTTATAAAATCTTGAACTTTTTCTTTCTTCTCTAAAATGTTGATTTCATTTTTCACTTCTTCTTTGTAATTATCGCTCGTAGATAATAATCTTTCATAATAAAAGCTGTTTATTTGCCTTTCTAGTTGTCTAACACTCCAATTTGATTTTATAGATTCTTCTAAATAAAAATTTCTTTTAACCTCATCATCAATATTCATTATTAGGCGATTATGGCTCCAACTCAACTGGTTACACAGTGTGTAACCACCTTTATAAGTTAAATAAAACTTCTTCATTAATTTCAAGTTAGGTACACTATAACCATTTCCAAATTCTTTAGTTAATTTTTCAGAAAATGATTTTAATATTTTATTTTGTGAAGATTCTAAATTGTATTTCACAATTAATTCATTAATTGCAGAACCTATTTCATAATACAAATCTACCATTTCATAGTTTATATTTTTAACAACATTTTGTTTAGCTTTTAATATTAGTTCATTTATTTTATTGTAATAGTTTCCAAATAATTCTTCATTTTTCATTAATTTATCACTCATTAATTTAGTCTCCTTTCTCATGTTAAAGTCATTTAATTTATAAATCTATTATAACAATTTTGAATCATAAAGTCATTAGCTTCCATAAAATTAATCTATAAACTTGAATGAAATTTTAAATGCACCAATAAAAATAGTAATGGTTAATTTAGTCTT
>CAZWXX010000085.1:0-5677 GCA_964637865.1 uncultured Muribaculaceae bacterium
ACTGTTTTTTCTAAATATTCTAATCTTTTCTGATTTACCGCATATCCTTTTAACAAATAATCTTTTAAAACTTCATTTGCCCACTTTCTGAAAATGATACCGTTTTTAGATTTTACTCTGTATCCAACAGATATAACTACATCTAAATTATATAATTTTGATTTTCTACCTCCAGAACTTTTATCGGAAATTCCGATAGAAGTTATTTCTTCCAATTCTCCTTCTTTAAAAATATTATTGATATGCTCGCTTAAAGTAGATTGTTTAACATGAAACAACAATGCCATCTGCGCTTGTGTAAGCCACACTGTTTCATCTTTCAAATTAACTTCTAGTTTTATTTCCTGATTTTCAAAAATAATGATTTCATTTTTCTTTTTCACAAGAACACCTCTTTTCTAATTTTCATTTTCAATATACAATACATACATTTGTTTGTATATGGTAATTTTTTCCATAAAAAAGAAAAGTAATTTTTCTAACTACTTTTCCATTTCAGTCTCATAAAGTTGTTTATAATCAGGGCAAGACCTTAAAAGTTCCTTATGACTTCCTTCACTCGCAATTTTTCCATCTTTTACAAATAAAATACGGTCACTATTTACAACAGTACTAAGTCGATGAGCAATAATTAAAATCGTATATTCTTTTTTCATATTATCAATTGCTCTTTGAATATTTCTCTGTGTCTCATTATCTAAAGCACTTGTCGCCTCATCCATCAAAATAATTTCAGTTTTTTGAATAAAAGCCCGAGCAATAGCAAGCCGTTGTTTTTGTCCACCACTAAGGCTAACACCGCCTTCTCCAACAATCGTATCATATCCATCAGGAAGCTTCATTATAAAGTCATGAAGGCAGGCAAGCTTACAAGCTTCAATCATCGCATCATCTGTAAGGTCCTCTTTCATCAAACGAAAATTATCACGAATACTCATATGAAAAATATAAGGGTTTTGACTAATAATGGTAATATTTCCACGAATAGACTCTTTATCTAACTTTTTAATATCAACACCATCAATCATAATTTTACCAGAGTCCACATCATACATCTTACAAAGAAGACTAAAAATCGTCGTTTTACCAGCACCACTTTTTCCAACGAAAGCAACGGTCTCATTCGCATTTACTTTAAAGTTAATCTTATCAAGCACCTTTTTCTTATCACTTTCATAATGGAAAGTTACATCTTTAAACTCAAAGTTACCCTCTACTTTATCTAAATGTTTCGTCCCAAACTTCTCCTTTGGAAAATCATTTCCTTCAATAATTGCATAAACTCTTGATGCTGACAGATTAAAATCCTTAATTCCCTCTAATAAAACACTAAAGGCACTGACAATAGAACCAATTCTGGAACTATAATTATGAATAATAAGAGCACTAGCAACTGCAAGATTATCGTGTGTAATTAAAAAGACAAGCATCAAAATTAATAATAAATCACCTAAATCATAAAGACAGTCTCGAACAAACCCATACCGTCTATCCACATCACCCATTTCATACCTTGCACCATTGACATCTCGCACTCTCGTATGAAGCTCATTAATAAAACTATCCTCAGCATTTAACATCTTAATATCACGAATGCCTCGAACAAGCTCTCCAACAAAGCCAGATACTTTCTCATTCTTTTCACGAAATATCTTATCTTTCTCATTTCTTTTTGTAACACGAGTAGAATCCACTACATAAAGAATGAGAAGCATAGCCACAATATACAAAAACACCAACTTATTTAAAAGAAAAATCGCAACCAAAATTCCAATATCTGTAATAATCGTCGCAATATTTCTATTTAATAAGAAGAAAATATCAGCAAGCTTACTCGTATCATTTGTAAGTCTTTGAATAAAAACACCCGAACTATTGGCATCCATACATTCATTTTCAATTTTTACAATTTCACGTCCTAGCGCAGTTTGTAATTTAACAAAGTTTTCTCGATAAAGAAGTTGGGCATTATAATTTCCAATTCGATGCATAACATTACGAAGATTTTCAAGCAACCACATAGCAATTGCTACTAAAACCAACTGTTCCCAAGCATTCGAAGTTAAATGAATAATCACCTGTGCACTTAAAATAGGAACAACAATACTAATCACAACTCTAACAATATGAGAACACATATACTTAATTAAATTTCTTTTTAAATCCTTTACATAAGTCCAAATAAATTTTAAATAAAACCAAAACTCTTTCATTTACTACACCTCTTAGCTTTCATAATTTTATCATAAACAAAAATAAAAGTATAGAAAATAAGAGCATTATCTTAAGAACTTAAAATCCACTCCACCACTACTTTCTTAATTGCAAAGTATTCCTCTTTCTCAAATTGCATATTGGCAATACAATACTTCTTCCCTGCAATATGAGAACAAAACATACACTCATATAAATCAAAAGAGTCCTGTATAAAGAAAGAATTTACAATTTTATTAGAACAAATCACACTATAACTATTACTACAATTTTTAGAGTCATCACAACGAATACAAAAGTTAGAACCTACACTTCTCTGAGAAGCAAGTAAAAATTCAGAGTGATGACAAGAATCACAAAAAACTAGATTTTTAGACTCACTAGAATCCGTAGAATGATAAATATTTTCTGAAGCGTAAATTGTATCACTACAACTAACATTAATAGAATCATATACTCGCTCTGTAGTCGTTAAATTCACTTCACTCCATATCTTAATAATATCATCCAGATTATGAACCTCTCTTTTTTCTAACATCCACCCTTTCTCTTTATCAATTTTTTCCATATTGTTTAAAGTAATATATTTCCCACTATGAATCGAGTCTGCCCAAGTGGTCTCATTCGTAGTAGCATCATAAACTTGCTTCGGAAGTTTAATATCAAATGCAAATTTCGAAAGTACCTCATCAAGAGAAAACGGATTCTCTACTTGAAAAATACTATCGAATATTTTTCCAATCACAATAAGTGCTTCTTTTTCACTCATTTTATATCATCCTTTCTGCTAGTAGAAGTAGATAGCAAAACATCTTTTAAAGAAACGCAAGATAAAGCCCCAAAGGAAAATGGTTCCTTATTTTTACCCATAGGCGTCACTTTTTCTTGATGCTTTTCTTTTTTTATTCTAGGAATGCTTTCAAAATCTAAAGTTTTGCACTTCATCGCAGGTAATAAAGAGCCATCTGAATGAATACGAATTACACATTCTCTATCCTGAAGTTCCGTAATCATTTTAACTTTCTCTTCCCTCGTATCTTTCAGTGGAATTTTCATAGAAAAGTTATCTACCAAAACATTCGCGTCATCCTTAGAAAGCCTGAAAACATAATAATTGATGACATTTGCAAAAATGGCCTTCTGCAATTCCTTAGAAACTCCTCCAAAATACTGACCAGCAAGAATTAAAGAAGTATGATACTTTCTAGCCTCCGATAAAAAACGATTTAAAACTAGATTTTCAACAACAGACACCTCATCTACAATAAAAATAATATGCTCTTTAAAAGTATAATTCTGAACCAAAGTAAATAACTGTTGCATAAGAAGTCCTGAGATTGTCTTAGTAATTTTATCACCTAACTTCACCCTATCAAGTGAAAAGATAGTTAAAAAGTTAGATTGTATCGTCTCTTTCAAATGAATAGAAATATCATCTTTACTAAAAACAGGAATCATCTCCATCTCATCAATAAGCGCAATAATAGGAGAAATCGCCTCTGTATAAGACTTTGTTTTAATATCATTAAATTCTGATAAGAAAAAAGAAATAATACTATTCGGAATCACTTTTCGAAAATCTTCTACTAACCCATTTCGAAACTCTAACTCTAACAACAATCTTCTTAGATTCTGGAAATTAAATTTTCTAGATTGCAATAATAAATAAAAGGAATGTCTAAGAACTCGCTCTAACTTAGCATTATAATAACTAGCAATTAACCCTTTAAAAACATCAAGTAGCAACTCAACAGATATTAAAGTATCATCAATCTCATTCGAAAACAAATTGATACTATCCTCATCACTCAAAAAATCAATAACTCGTCCAATGCCACCAATATCTTTTTCTAAAGAAGCATGAGGGTCAATCACCACAATCCTATATTTGGACTGAAAAGTATCACTCTTATAAATATTATGAATGAGCAAACTCAAAAACTTGCTCTTTCCACAACCACTTGCACCAAATACAATAGAATGTTTATCAATTCGAATATTATTTTGTTCTAAAAAATATTCTCCCTGCAAGTAAGGAAAAGAAGAAACTTCAAAAATAGAATTTGCTTGATTCGTCTTTAATAAATGCAAGCACTTCACAATATCTAAATACTTAGGAGCCCCTTGATAAAAAAGATGACAATTACTTTCAAAATCAACGGATAATATCGTAGAAGCAGTACCAAATAGTAACCGATACTTTCTCCTAATAGAGTCATCTTTAAGAGTATGAATCCAAATTTTAGAAAGAATCTTTTCCTCATATAACTTTCTAAACTGCATTTCAATCGATAATACTTTTTCATTCTGTTTAAATAAAAAATGATTTTGAATATCAATAGCATTACTACAAACAGGTAGATAAAAAGGAATTCCAATAAGGAAACGATTCTCCTCTTCATAATTTACTTTTTTTAGCATAAAAGAGTGTAATCCATTAATACTAGGCGGTAACTTACAACGAGTCTTAACAAAATATCGAATTTTATTCCCTTGAAAGCAAATTTCTAAACTCCATTTTCTACCTATTCCATTATAAGTAGAAATAGTTTGAATAAAACTCTGCCACGTTTCTTTAAGAACATATTTTTCTACCAAACAAATCTCAAATATATTCCGCATACCAAAAACACCCCTATCAAAATGATAATCAATTGCAAAAAAGAAAAACTGACAATTCAGTAACGAATTTTGTCAGTTAATAGATAGGAACAAAAAAGTCAGTAACACCATCGTGATAATACTCTAGTTCAGGAATATCTTTTAAATTATATTTACAACTAGGAACAAATTCTTCATAAAATTGATGAGACACTCTCTGAATATCTTCTGGTTTTTGAGAAAAAATCGTAAACTTTAACCACTTAGACTTTGGAATAGAGAAACGTTCGAATCCTTCAATCTTCTTATCATACAAACAATAATAATGACTACATTCATATCGCTCTACATCTTTATAAATAATCATACCATAAGGAATAGAGCCATAGGATTCTCTATATTTTTGTAACATCACCTGAAAAAACTTAGGTGCATCTTTTCCAATTTTAGAATTATTAGTTTTAACCCCTTTTCCATATAAAATAAGTCTTGGAAGTTCCACAACAGAATACTCAATATCACTTCTAACTGGAGTCTCCTCACGAAAAATAATTCTAGGAAATTCCTTAATCTTAGTATTATGCCGAACTGCACTAGGTTTCACTTTATGAAAAGAGAAAAAAGCACGAGAAAAAGAGGTTGCATTTTCATACCCATATTTAAAGGCAACATCAATCACCTTAATATTAGAATTCATTAAATCAAATGCTGCACAAGAAAGTTTTCTCTTCCGTATATATTCAGAAAGTGGAATTCCTACAATCACAGAAAAAATCCTTTGCATCGTATAACTATTAACTCCCATAATCTTAGAAAGCGCATTGTAATTAATTTTTTCTTCAATATGCTGATCGATATAATC
>CAZWXX010000086.1:0-5513 GCA_964637865.1 uncultured Muribaculaceae bacterium
ATGGGTATTTGCACTTTTAGAAAAGTAAATTATTGTTTTGTTTAGAATTATAGTATATAATGAAAATATATATAGGAGGTTTGGAATGAGAGAGATATATTCTAAAGATGATGATTGTCAAGAAATAGCAAAAAAATTGAATCGTGAGTTGGGAGAAAAAATTTGTTATTTAAACTTTGTTTCTCCTGTTATTGGAGAGTATGCTTGTTTACCTTATCAAGATTATCATAATTTTGAACAATGGGACCTTGATAAAGTATCATTTTATTTTAAGTATTGTGATGGTGAATTTTTAAGAGTTGGTATTGGTAATGGACTTTCTCCTAAAACTGTTGGACATAAACTTGCTGCTTTAAGTGATTTCTATCAAGTATTCAGTGAAGAATTTGGAAATCCTACCTTATTTTATACAACGCAAGATGATGAAGAAGGTTTTTTAAATCTTCAGTGGTCTTTTCAAAACCGTTTAGAAGATGTTTGTGCTTTCCAAAATGGAACTGCTTTCGATAATGCTTCTATTGATACATTGATTATTATGGAAGAGTATCATGAAGATGATCCTAGTTATCAACTTTTTGATGCAACTCGTGCTCATATTGTGCGAAAAATTGGTCTTCCATTTGAACTGATTAATTTCACAGAGGAATATATAGAGGACTTTGTGAAATATAAAAGTGGTGATTCTATTTCCTGCCCTCCTGGTCCTTATCGCACTTTACCTTCTATAAAAACTGGTTTAATCTACAATAAAAAATAATATTGTTTTATTTAAAATTAGGGCAATCGCAAGAAACTAAGAATAGTGGTTAAATAAGGAGAAAAGTAAAATTTCAATATGATGAATATCATACTGATAAGTAGCTAATCTCCTTTTTATTGTGAGATGAGATAAATTATCATCTAGTTTGGTGAGATTGTAACAAAATTTACGAACAGTAGAAAAGTTGGAAATGGAATTATCTTTTTTAGAAAGAGTTAAATCTTCTCTAAAGTGAACATCTAGAATCCAATGAAGATTATTTTCGATAGACCAATGTTTTCTAACAATATCTGATAGATCGGAAGCAGTGAGATCTAGGTCAGAAATATAGTAGCGATCTTCAATGGAGAGATTTCCATATTCTTCTCTATAGTTTCTAATCATGGCAATAATTTTAATATTACACCATTTATCTTTATCGTTAAGAAAGTCGATATCGTTACAGATAAAGCATTCTCGCCTTTCAATTCGACCATGTTCTTTGTTTGAAGAAGAATGATATTTAAGTTTGGATAATTCTATCTTGTCATTTAAAGCAAATTTAAAATATTCATCAATATCATAAAACAGAGATTTTTGATTATTTTTTACTGAAAGACAATAGTGTGCTTTTTTTCATTAACAATTTTATCAACAATATTTTTTTGAGTACCAATTGCATCAATAGTAACAACACAGTTTTCAATATTAATCAAATCTAAAA
Source organism: uncultured Muribaculaceae bacterium (assembly GCA_964637865.1). Taxonomy (GTDB): domain Bacteria; phylum Bacillota_I; class Bacilli_A; order RF39; family UBA660; genus MGBC119817. The sequence continues at coordinate 1,464 of CAZWXX010000086.1, forward strand.
GATCGGGAATAGCAGTAATTTCATTTGATTTATCATCCACTTTAACTTGTCCAATTGAAATACCTAAATCTTGGCAGAAAGCAGACACAATGTAAGGAATATTACCATTATTTACCTTATCAGTAGCACTTTTTATGGCCTTACCATCAATTGGAACAATTTTATATTTACTATCACTAGACTTTATTTCTATAATGTTTTTAACCCAATTTATAAATACATTCATAAATTCTTCAGGATCAATAATTCTAAATACCCAAGATATAGTATCATGTGATGGGGTTCCGTGTTTAAGATTTAAAAGATTAATAAAATAATCTTGTCTAAGTTCTAAGAAATATTCTATATCCGTAGCATCCTTGCAATCTGACAAAATAGCATATATACACATAATAATTACATCATTAAGTTTATGTAGTTTTCCTTGGTTCTTTCTTGGATCAGAGATAATTTCAAAATAATTTAATACATTTTTATTCATAAAACACCTTCTATTCTTACTATAAGTATAGCGAATATTTGAAGTGTTTTAAATTATTATTGACTTTTTTCTTGCGATTGCCCTAATTTAAAATGAAAAATAATTGACATTCTTTGTGTTTTGTGTTATTTTACTAGTGAACACGAAAGAGTGTTTTTATTTTTGATAAAAGAAAAGGTGAATGATATGGCCAAAAAAGAAGAAACTAAAAAGGACGAAAGTATGAAAAAAAGTGTGAAGAAGTCTAGTAAATATGAAAAGAAAAAAAATTTGTGGGAACGATTCATGATATTTTGTCATGGTGTTGGTGATGAATTTAAAAAAGTTCATTGGCCTACAAAAAAGGATATGATTAAGTATTCTGTAGCAACAGTTGTGTTTGTTGTATTCCTTTCTTTATTTTTCTATGTAGTAGATATTATTTTTGCACTTGTTCATTCTTTATTTCGTTAAAAAGGGGGATAAATTTTATGGAAAAACAATGGTATGTAGTTAATACTTATTCTGGACATGAAAATAAAGTCAAAGAAAAGTTAGAAATGCGTTCAGAATCTATGGATATGCAAGATTATATTTATCGTGTAATTGTGCCAGAACAAAAAGAAGTAGAGATTAAAGATGGTGTTTCTAAAGAAAAGTATAAAAAAATGTTTCCTGGTTATATTCTAGTTGAGATGGTTATGACAGATGAAGCTTGGTATATTGTTCGTAATACACCTGGAGTTACAGGATTCATTGGTTCTAGTGGTAAGGGAGCAAAACCTACACCATTACAACCATTTGAAGTTGATAAAATTTTATCTACTATGGGTATTAGTAGAATGGATGTGGATGAAGATTTGGCGCCTGGTACCAAGGTTAGTATTGTGGATGGGCCGTTTAAGGGAATGTTTGGAAAAATTGATGAACTTGATCTTGAAAATAATAAAATTACTTTACTTGTTGACTTGTTTGGACAAGAAACTTCTGTGGAAGTTGAACTAAATCAGATTCAGAAAGCATAAAATAGGTTGCAAAGAATCCATTATTATGTTATTATTTAATGGCTATATTTAATTTAATATAGATTAAGTGGGAAGTTACAAGAAGCTTTTAGATAAGCGGATGAAAAGTTGAAAAGCTGTTTGAACCACTCGCGAAAACTAAAATATATAGGAGGTGTTTTTCGTGGCAAAAGAAGTAGTTAAGAAAATCAAATTACAAATTGAAGCAGGAAAAGCAACGCCAGCTCCACCAGTTGGTACAGTACTTGGACCTGCAGGAATCAATTTAGGGGAATTTTGTACAAAGTATAATGAAGCTACAAGGGATAAAATGGGGGACGTTTTACCAGTAGAAATTTCAATATACGATGATAGAAGTTTTGATTTTGTTATTAAGACTCCACCAACTAGTTTCTTGCTAAAGAAATATGCAAAAGTTTCTAAGGGTTCTGTTAAGGGAGCACATAATATTGTTGCAACATTAACACAAGCTCAAGTAAAAGAAATTGCAGAAATTAAGTTACCTGATTTAAATTGCTATACAGTAGAAGAAGCAATGAAAATTGTGGAGGGTACTGCAAGAAATATGGGAATTGCTGTTGAAGGTGTTAATGATAAAGAGTTAGAAGAAGAAGCACAAGAAGCAGCAGTGGAAGAAGCTAAGGCTTTAAAAGAAGCGGAAGCTGAGACTGAATCTCAAGATGAAGCAGAAGAAAATAATGAATAATAAAAAACTAAATAGTCATGTAGGTTTTTACCTATGTGGAAGGTAATATCCGCTTGTACCACATAAGGAGGAATAAAAATGAAGAAAAGAAGTAAGAAGTATTCTGATGCGTTAGCAAAAGTAGAAAAGAATAAAATCTATGAAAAAAGCGAAGCAGTGAAACTTGTAAAAGAAACATCTATTAGTAAATTTGATGGTTCTATTGAAGTAGCAATGCGTCTAAACCTTGATACAAAGAAAGCTGATCAACAATTAAGAGGAGCTATCGTTTTACCTAAGGGAACTGGTAAAGAAATTAAGGTTTTAGTTATTGCTAAGGGTGAAAATGCTAAGAAGGCAAAAGACGCTGGAGCAGATTATGTTGGAGATATGGACATGATTGAAAAAATCGAAAAAGAAAATTGGTTCGATTTCGATACTATGATTGCAACTCCAGATATGATGCCTCTACTTGGTAAACTTGGTCGTGTTTTAGGACCTAAAGGACTTATGCCAAACCCTAAAACAGGAACTGTTACCATGGATGTTCAAAAAGCAGTAGAAGAAGTAAAAGCTGGTCGTGTAGAATATAGAACTGATAGTTACGGAAATGTACACGGAATTATTGGTAAAGCATCATTTACAGAAGAAGATTTAATGGAAAACTTGAATGCCTTTGTTGCAGCAATTTTAAAAGTAAAACCTTCAACTGTAAAGGGAGACTATGTAAAGAATATCTCTATTTCTTCAACAATGGGTCCTGGAATTAAACTTAATCCACAAGACTTTGACAAATAATAAGAGATAGGTTATAATAATAACAATTTGTTGGTGCCATAGACAGTAGGTCGTTTGTAAATCCTACCGAGGACTACTTTATAAAAAGTAATTAAGTTCTACTGTCTATATAGTAGAACTTTTTTATGGCAAAGCAAGAGAAGAGGAGGTGTGTTATGGCAAGTGAGAAAATCTTAAAGCAAAAGCAAGCTGTAATCGATGAGATTAAAGACCGTGTAAATGATGCAAGTACGATTGTTTTATTCGACTATCGTGGTATTACCGATAGTGAAGCAAAAGAACTTCGTCGTAAACTTAGAGAAACGAACTCTGACTATAAAGTATATAAAAATACTTTAATGGCTAGAGCATTCAATGATTTAAGTATTGACTTAAATGATTCTCTAAATGGTCCAAGTGCCTTTGCTTATGGTGAAGATCAAGTTGCACCAATTAAGGTTTTAACAGATTTTGCAAAAGAGCACCAGGCATTAAAGTTAAAGGTTGGTATTATTGATGGAGAGATTGCTGATCAAGCAAAACTTTCTGAATATGCTGCACTACCATCAAGAGATGGATTACTTACAATGCTTGCTGGTTCAATGATTGGTCTTGTTAAAGACTTATCTATCTGCTTAGATTTATATGCACAAGAAAAAGAAGAAAATTAATTAAAATAAAAAATAGGAGGAATTTAAAATGGCTAAATTAAATAAAGAAGATTTTATTAGTTCTTTAAAAGAAATGAATCTTTTAGAGATTAAGGAATTAGTAGATGCAATGAAAGAGGAGTTTGGTGTTGATCCATCTGCAGTAGCAGTTGCTGCACCAGTTGCTGGAGGAGCTGCAGCAGATGCTGCACCTGCAAACGTATCAGTATGTATTGCTGATGCTGGAGCTGCAAAAGTTGGAGTTATCAAAGTAGTTCGTGAAATTACTGGTCTTGGATTAAAAGAATCTAAAGATATCGTTGATCAAAACGGTGTAGTTAAAGAAAACGTACCTACTGATGAAGCTAATGAAATCAAAGCTAAACTTGAAGAAGCTGGAGCAACAGTAGAATTTAAGTAATAAAATTTTGTCAAAAACTACGTTTCTATGCA
>CAZWXX010000087.1:0-5507 GCA_964637865.1 uncultured Muribaculaceae bacterium
TTAGGAAAACCTCCAGTAATTAAAACAATATCATTCTTTTCTAAATTCATATATTGCTTAGCACATTCTACACTCTTTGTAAGAACTTCATCTGTCGAATTACAAACTGGTAAAATCATAGGATAAACTCCCCAATTAAGTGCAACACGACGTCCTGTCTTCTCATCTGGAACTAAAGCAATAATTTCTGCATTTGGTTTTAAATTACTAATAAGGCGTGCTGTATAACCACTAATAGATGCTGCACAAATAAGCTTAGCATTTAAAAGGTTAGCACTTTCCACAACACAGTTTGCAATAGCAGTAGGTGTATTAGGAAGATTATGTTGCTCTGTATATGTAAATTTAGCATAAGGCTCTGTAGCCTCACAAATCTTAGCCATAGCACGAACAGTTTCAATAGGATGTTTTCCAACTGTAGTCTCTCCACTTAACATAACAGCATCACAACCATCTAATACAGCATTAGCAATATCACTAGTTTCAGCACGTTTAGGACGAGAATTTTCCATCATAGTCTCTAACATCTCAGTAGCAACAATAGCAATTTTTCCCATTTTTCTACAAGTTTTAATCATATCTTTTTGAACAACAGGAAGTAGTTCACTAGCCATTTCTGTACCTAAATCACCACGTGCAACCATAATACCTGAAGAAACTTCCAAAATAGACTCTAAGTTTTTAACACCAAGTTCACTCTCAATTTTACAAATAATTTGTAAGTCTTCTCTTCCATGTTCTTTCAGAATTTCTTTAATCTCTAAAACATCTTCACGTGAAGAAACAAAAGAAATTGCTAAATATTCTCCTCCATGTTCACAAGCATATTTGATATCAGCACGATCAAGTTCACTCACATAAGGAATATCTAGAGAAACACCAGGTACACTCAAACTCTTACGATTTCCAAGTACTCCTCCACTTACCACTTTACAAGTAACACCATCATCTTCCTTACTAATAACTTCTAACTTCATCTTAGCATTTTCAAGTAAGATAGTATCCCCCTCATTTAAACTATCAAGTGCCTCAGGATGATTAACACTAAACCGTTCTTCATTTCCAAGGCATTCTTCTTTCACAATACGAATACTTCTACCCTCTACAAGTTCAATAGCATCCCCCTCTAACATTCCACTTCTAAATTCTGGTCCTTTAGTATCCCAAAGAATAGCAACATTTCTACCCGTTCTCTTTCGAACTTCTCTAGCAGATTCCGCTGCCTTTTTTCTCTCCTCCAATGTTGCATGGGTAAAATTAATACGTGCAATATTCATTCCAGCAAGAACCATCTGTTCCATAACATCTGCATCATTACTAGCAGGTCCAATACTACAAACAATTTTTGTTTTTTTCATATTTATTTCACTACTCCTTTTCTAAACAGTTATCATTATACAACAAATTTCTTAATTTATACAAGTATTTTTAGACCAAAAAGAAAAAGTATTAGAACTTTCGAATACTCTAACACTAATTATGATCCTTCACTAAACTTAGGATTTAACGTAAGTGTAATCTCCATTCCTTCAGTAATTAAAGTACCACTAGCAATACTTTGACTACTAACATACCCTTTTCCTTCTTTTTTAACTTTAATGCCTAAAAGCTCTAATAAAATAGTTGCTTCCTTACTAGAAAAGTTTAAAACATCAGGAACAGTAATACTAGAATCATTCGTTATCAAAAATACTTTTTCTTTATTCGTAACCGTAACAGAAGACTCTGGATATTGTTTAATAATCTTATTTCCTGAACCAATAATAACTTGATTAGAAATTCCATGATTATTAAGATCCTGTTTTACATCTTCTACTTTTTTATTTACAAAAGAAGGTAGGCTATATTTTGTTAAAACTTCTCCCTTCTCTTCTATAGGTTCATACCCATAATATTTAGAAAGATTAACAACTAATCCTTTTACTGCATTCCAAATCACTCTCTGATTTCCCCCACTTGGTCTTTTTACAGAAGTATAAATAATAACTTTAGGATCCTCCTTCGGATAAATTCCTGAAAAAGACGAGATAATATCATCTTCTCCATGTAAATATCCTCCTCCATTTTCATTTGCTATTTGGGCAGTTCCTGTTTTTCCAATTAAGCCATAGCCTTCCATTTTATAACCTGCTCCTGTATTTCCATGACCATTTACAGTCTCATCCATCAATGCTTTCATCTTCGAAACAGTAGCAGTAGAAGCAACTCTTTCTATTTCTTTTCTTTTTCCTTCAAAAATCACATCCCCCGTAGAGGGATCTACAATTTTTTCAACCAAATAAGGTTTTAATAACATTCCATCATTAGTAAGTGGTGTTAACGCTTGAATATTTTGCATAGGAGTAGTAGTAATTCCTTGTCCAAAGCCAGCATTATAAACTTCTGTCTCATATTTAAATCCTAATTTTCCTCCTTCTTCATTAGGAAGAGAAATTCCTGTTTTAGAACCAAAACCTAACTTTCTAAAATATTGCCGAAGCATAGCACTATTCATATGTCTTTTAATCAGATTAATAATACCAGTATTACTAGAAAGTGCATATCCCCGATCAAAAGAAATTGTCCCCCATCCATTACGATTCCAATCTCCAATTTCTGTCCCATCTTCTGTTTTATAAACTCCTGAATAAAATGTTTCATTCCCATCATAAACACCATTTTCCATAGCTGCCATATAAGTAAAAGTCTTCATAGTACTCCCTGGTTCATAAGGAGAAGAAATAGTCTGATCTAAATACTTTGTCATATTACGTTTATTAGGATCAAAAGAAGGAGAAGTAGACATAGCTAAAATCTTTCCTGTCTTAGCATCCGCAACAACCATAGTAAACCAATCAAAAGACGCCTCTTCACTAGCCTGATGCAATGCCTGTTCTACAAAAAACTGAACATTACTATCAATAGTTAAATAAATATCTTTTCCAAAAGTAGCATCTTTTCTAACTTCATTTGTATCTGCAATTTTATATCCCTTCAAATCTTTCTGATAAGTAACATATCCATCTTCACCCCGAAGTATTTTATCATAATAAAGTTCTAATCCCATCTCTCCAACGATTGTGTCTTTAACTCCTTTTTCTTGTTCTTCTGTCTGATTTTTAGCATATCCTAACGTATAAGACATAAAATCTCCCTTTGGATAGTATCGTTGATAACTTTCTATAAAATCAAGTCCTGGTAAATTAAGCTCTTCTATTTTATTTTTTGTAAGTTCGGTAAGACCTTTACCGTGCGAACCAAACTCTGTCTGATAAACATTTTCTTTGCTAAGATACTTAAGTACATCTGCTTCTTCCATCGAAAGAATAGGTGCAAGTGCTTTCGCTGTTTTTTCTTTATCAACAACGTGTTGTGGCCTATTTTTATCTTCTGTTCTTTTAGGAGAAAGATAGGCAATTAATTTATAAGAAGATACATTCTGAGCTAAAACATCAGAATTAGCAGAATAGATAGTTCCACGTTTTGCAGTTAGAGTTTCTGTCTTCGTAGTACGTTTACTAGCAAGTTGTTTTAAATTAATACCATCAATAGTAGAAGAAAGACCAAGTTGTGCAAGTCTTCCTATCATAAGAAGAAAACAAAAAAGAGCTATAATGATAATTATAGTACTATATCTAACATTATTTCTCTTTTTTTTCTTTGCTTTTTTAGTTGCCAATATCCTCACATCCTACTTGTTACTTGTCTATAGTCTTTATATTACTATTATTATAACTTAATCCTTGATCTTTAGCAACTTCTTGAATTTTAGTAAGAGAGGCAAGTTCATCAATCGTCATTGCCAAACTTTCATTTTTCTTTGTTTGCTCTTCAATTAATTTTTTCTGTTTTTCTACATCAAAATTAATTTTAGCAAGTGTTGCCTTAGAAAATACAATAGAAATAGGTGCAATTAACAATAGAAAAACAGCAAATGTATATAATAGCTTTTCAAATCTAGACATTTTTAGTCTCTTTCTTACTTTTCTCATGATAATTCCCTCTTTCTAATTTATTTGATTTTTTCAATAATTCTCATCTTTGCACTTCTAGCTCTTGGATTATTTAAAACTTCCTCTTCTGTTGCAACAATAGCTTTAGAAGAAACAAGTCGAAAACTAGGTAAATATTCTAAAGGAATATTAGGTAATCCTTTCACTTTATCGTCTATTTTAGTAATTTTTTTAAAATAATTTTTTACAATTCTATCCTCTAGTGAATGAAAAGTAATAACGACTACTCTTCCTCCTACTTTTAATAAGGATAAAGCTTGTTCTAAACTTGGTTCTATCACATCAAGTTCATGATTTACTTCTATTCGAAGTGCTTGAAAGATCTGTCTTGCTGGATGTTTGTTGAGTCTTGCTTTCATAGGTACTGCTGCTTTAATAATTTCGACAAGTTCTAAAGTAGTTTCAATGGGTTTGATAGCCCGTGCTTGTACAATATGTTTCGCAATATTATGAGCAAATTCACTTTCTCCATAAATTTTAAAGATATGTGCTAGTTCTTTTTTTTCATAAGTATTGACAATATCATAAGCAGTAAAAGGACTAGTCTGATCCATCCGCATATCGAGTTTGGCATCAGTATGAAAACTAAATCCTCGACTACTATCATCTAACTGCGGACTAGAAACACCAAGATCAAACAAAACTCCATCTACAGAAGAGACACCAAGTTCACTTAATTTTTCTTTCATATAACAAAAGTTACTATTAATTATAGTGAAGTTAGTACCAATCTCCAAAAGACGATTGGTACTATAAGAAATAGCCTCACTATCTTGATCAAAGGCGAATAAAAACCCCTTTTTTATTCTAGCCAAGATGCCTGCACTGTGCCCACCATAGCCTAAAGTCGCGTCAATAATAATAGAGTCATCATCTAAATTTAGTGCATCAATCGCTTCACTAAATAGCACACTAATATGTTTCATGTACATCCACTCCATCAAATAAATTTTCGGCTATATCAGACATGTTGTCACTAGCAGAATTGAAAAAATCATTCCAAGCATCTTCTGCCCATATTTCTAAACGATCTCCTGTCCCAATAATAACACATTCTTTTTTAAGACCAGCATGAGAAATTAATGGTGCACTAATATGAATTCTGCCTTGTTTATCAAATTCTGCTTCACTAGCGCCTGATAAAAGGAATCTCATAAATAGTCGAGCATCCTTTTTAGTAAAAGGTAAGGTTTCTAGTCGTTCTACGATTTTTTGAAAAGAATCATGAGAATAGACAAAAAGACAATTATCAAGTCCTCTAGTCACTACAAATTTCTCTCCCAAGTTTTCTCTAAACTTAGAAGGTATAATCATTCTTCCTTTATCATCAATCGTATGATGATATTCTCCCATAAACATAGAAATCCCCCACTTTTCACCACAATCAACCACTGCTTATTATCATCTTACTATAATCATCCATCTTTGTAAAGAATAGAGAAGAAAATTTCAAGTACTTTTTCCGACAATTTTACACAAATTGACAAAAAAAGAAACCAAATATTTTGATTTCTA
>CAZWXX010000088.1:0-5477 GCA_964637865.1 uncultured Muribaculaceae bacterium
GTTTTTTCTTGCAATAATTAGACAAACTATCGCTTTTATTATATAATAAAACTAGAGATAAGGAGGCACTATGCTAATTGTTGAGAAAAAGAAAGAATTAAGAAAAGAACTTAGAAAAAGTAGTAATATATTTATAATGGCTCATAAAAATTTAGATTTAGATGCAATTGGTAGTTCCATTGGAATGTACAATATATTAACAAAACAAAAGAAAAATTGTTTTTTAATCATAGATGAAAAAGAACAAGAACCAGGTGTAGCAAAAGTATTACGAGAGTTAGAAGGATGCTTAAATATAATAGAAAGCACAGAAATAGAAGATAATTTATCCAAAATAGATAGTAATAATTTATTATTAATATTAGATACCGCAAAAACAGATTTAGTTCAAAGTAAAAAAGCTCTAGACTATTTTGGTAGAAAAATTATAATAGATCATCATGAACCAGGAAAGACCTCTATTAAAGATGTAACCTTAGAAATTATAGATGATCATGCTTCTTCTACCTGTGAGATGGTCTGCCAATTAATAGAAACATATAAAGTAGAAATAGCCCCTTATTACTGCACCGTAATTTTATCAGGAATTGTTCTAGATACCAATAACTATACATTAAAAACTACCAATGATACTTTTTATGCTGCCTACTATTTAACTACACTAGGTGCCAGTGTAAAAAAAGTACAATATTTATTAAAACAAGATTTAAAAGACTATACAGAACGCCAAAAACTATTAACAGGAATCAAAATGGTAAATAATAACATTGCTATAACAAAAGGTTCTCCCTATACTATCTATAGACGTGAGGATTTAGCAAAAATGGCAGATACTTTATTATTTTTTGATGATGTAGAAGCATCCTTTGTAATAGGAAAAATTGGAAAAGATACCATAGGAATCAGTGGAAGAAGTATGGGAAACGTGAATATTCTTCCAATTCTTGAAAAATTAGGCGGTGGAGGAGAAGAATATAATGGTGCTGCCAAATTTGAACATATGGCAATTAGTAAAGTCGAAGAAAAATTAATGCAAGCAATAGAAAAAAAGAAGAGGTGATGATATGCAAGTAATTTTTATAAAAGACCTAAAGAAAAAAGCCAAAAAAGGGGATATCAAGGAAGTAGCCGATGGTTATGCAGAAAATTTCCTAATAAAAAATGGCTATGCTGTAAAATCAAATCCTAAAAATCTAAATCAATTAAAATATGAACAACAACGGGATGCTAAAAAACAAGAACAACAAAAAGAAGAAGCCATACGTCAAAAAGAAAAATTAGAAAAACTAACATTAGAATTTAAAGTCAAAACAGGAGGATGCGACAAAGTATTTGGAAGTATCAGTATCAAACAAATAAAAGATGCTCTTTTAAAAGAAGGTGAAAAAATTGAAAAATCTATGATAGAATTAGATGTTCCTATTGCCTCTTTAGGATTTCATTATATAAAAATTAATCTCCATCCTAAAGTAGTAGCAAAAGTAAAAATACACGTAGTAAAGTGAGGTGACGATAATGGCAGGAAAGACAATGCCCCATAATATAGAAGCAGAAAAGTCGGTACTAGGAGCCTGCTTTTTATCAAAATCTGCATTAGAAAAATCGTGCGAATCTCTTATGGCAGATGCCTTTTATAATGATGCAAATAGTAAAATATTTTCATGTCTCCAAAAATTATTAGAAGAACATACACCAGTAGACCTAACAACAGTAACTACAGAATTAAAAGAAAAAAATATTTTAAAAGAAGTGGGAGGCGTAGAATACTTAGCAGAAATCATTAATTTTGTACCAACTGCAGCAAATATTGACTACTATATAAAAAAAGTAGAAGAAACATCCATTCTTAGAAACCTAATAGAAACAGCAACAGATATTGCAACAACAGGATATAATCCAGAAGAAAGTGTTAATGAAACACTGGATACTGCAGAAAAGAAAATTTTAAATATTGTTAAAAACCGTAAATCTAGTGAATTTAGAACCATTCAAGATGTACTTCTAAAAACAAGAAATGATCTAGAACGTTTAGCAGAGACCAAAGGAGAAATTACAGGTCTTGCTACAGGTTGGTATGATTTTGATAAATTAACAGCAGGACTACATGAAAACGAATTTATCATTATTGCGGCACGTCCAGCCATGGGAAAAACTGCCTTTGCCCTAAACTTAGCGACAAATATTGCTAGAAATAACGATAAAGCAGTCGCATTATTTAACCTAGAAATGGGTGCAGAACAGTTAGCACTTCGTATTCTCTCTTCCCTTGGACAAGTAGAAGGATATAAACTTCGTACAGGAAAATTAATGAATGATGATTGGAAACGAGTAAATGAAGCAATCAGTCAACTATCAGATACCAATATCTTTATTGATGATACACCAGGTATTACAATAGGAGAAATTAGAGCAAAATGCCGTAGATTAGCAAGTAGTGAAAAAGGTTTAGGTATCGTAATCATAGACTATTTACAATTAATATCAGGTGGTAGAAACTATGGAAGTAACCGTCAGCAAGAAGTATCAGATATTTCAAGAAGCTTAAAAACACTAGCCATGGAGCTTCATATACCAGTAATAGCCCTAGCACAATTGTCACGTCAAGTAGAAGCTCGTGAAGATAAACGTCCAATTATGAGTGATTTGCGTGAATCAGGTTCTATTGAGCAAGATGCAGATATCGTCTCTTTCCTATATCGTGATGATTATTACAATAAAGAAGCTCGTAGAGAAGATGATACTAGTATTAGTGAATTAATTATTGGCAAACATCGTAATGGACCAACTGCAACAATTGAATTATTATTTAAGAAAAATACTTCAACATTTGTCAATTTAAAAAAAGAATTTAAAGAAGAAGGATAGGTGATATAAATGAAAAAAAGCTTTTATACCCTTTTAGTAGCTATATTATTCATAAATATTTTCACAGTAGGATATAAAAAATTAGAACAAGAACCACAAACGGTATATCGCGTCTATTTAAAAGGAAAATCTATTGGACTCATCAAATCTAAAAAAGACTTAGAAGAATATATTGACAAAGAACAAGAACATCTAAAAAAGAAATATCAAGTAGATAAAGTTTACATTCCTGATGACTTAGATATTGTAAAAGAAATAACTTACAATAATAAAATAGCCACAACAAAGACAATTTATGAAAAAATTCAAGATAAGTCACCGTTTACCATTAACGGTTATGCAATCGTAATAAAAGGACTAAAAACTCAAAATAATGAAGGAAAAAAAGTAACGACGAAAGATCAAACAATATATGTACTAGATCGAAAAATATTTACAAATTCTCTAGAAAAAGCAATTAAATCATTTGTAAAAGAAGAAGATTATGAAAACTTCAAAAATGACAAACAAAAAGCAATAAAAGACGTTGGTAAAATTATTGAAAATATCTATATCGAAAATAAAATTACTATTAAAAAACAAAATATTCCAGTAACAGCGACTATTTATATGAATGAAGAAGATTTAAGTAAATATTTATTATTTGGAACTACCAAAGAACAACAAAAATATACTGTAAAAGATGGTGATACGATTCCAGATGTTGCCTTTAACAATAAAATATCAAATGAAGAATTTTTGATTGCTAATCCCCAGTTTAAAGACGAAAGTAGCCTATTATTTCCAGGACAACAAGTAACAATAGGTATTTTAAAACCCCAGTTTAACTTAATTGAAGAAGATCATGTAGTAGAATATCAAGAGAAAAAATATACAACAGAAATACGTTATGACAATAGCAAATTAGTTGGACAAGAAGAAAAAATACAAGCAGGAGTAAATGGTCAAAACAAAGTAACTCAGAAAATAAAAAAAGTAAATGGAGACACTAATAATGTCGTTATTACTAATACCGAAGAAATAAAACCAGTAACGAATGAAATTATTGTAAAAGGTGGAAAGAAGAGTAGTTACGGTGCATGGGATGGTGGAGGAAGTGCTCCAGCAAATGTCGGAGAATGGTACTGGCCAACAAGAGTTCCATATTACTTAAGTAGTGGTTTTGGATGGCGTTGGGGAGCATTGCATGATGGGCAAGATATTGCAGGTTGTGGAGAAGGATCCCCAATTTATGCCGCTCAATCAGGAACAGTTGTAAAATCAGGAAATGGTATCTTCAACGGAAGTGGAGAAGCAATTTTAATAGATCATCACAATGGATACTACTCAATGTATGCACATCTATGTTCAGGTTGTCGCTATCTAGGAGTAGGAGCAAATGTTAATAAAGGACAAGTAATTGGTGGAATGGGACATACAGGATTTGCTACAGGTACTCATCTTCATTTCTCTATCTGGCGAGGATATCCTTATCGTGGAGGAGTGGCAATAAACCCACTAAGTTTCTACTAAAATGAAGATAAAAACACTAGCTAGTGGTTCAAAAGGAAATGCAAGTATTGTGATTTGTGGAAAAACAAAATTATTAATTGATATAGGCATCAGTTATTTAAATCTAAAAAGAAAATTAGAAGAATTAAAGCTTTGTTTAGAGGATTTTGATGCCTTATTAATAACCCATTCTCATGCTGATCATATTAAAGGTCTTTCTTCACTAACGAAACACTCAAATATTAATGTCTACATAAAAGAAGGAATGTATGAAGATTTAAAAGACAAATTAAATAGTAATCATATCCAATTTATGAAAGATGAGTTTATGATTAATGATGTAAATATTGAATTAATACACACCTCCCATGATGCTCCTTCATCTGTTGGCTACATTATTTCTCATCAAAATAAGAGCCTAGTCTATGTAACAGATACTGGCTATATCAATCGTAAATACCTAGCAAAAATGAAAAAAAAAGATATTTATTTAATAGAAAGTAACCATGATGAGAAAATGTTAATGGAAGGTCCTTACCCCTATTATCTTAAGCAAAGAGTAATTAGTGATAAAGGACACTTATCAAATAAGACCACAGCGAAATACTTAGAAAACTTAGTAGGAGATAATACCAAATATGTTATATTAGCTCACCTAAGTGAAAAAAATAATACGGAAATCTTAGCCAAAGAAGCAGTATGTAGTAAATTAGAAAATAAAGATATTAAAGTCTTAATAGCAAGACAAGAAGAAGTAGGACCATTTGTTGAGGTATAGATATGAAAATAATTTGTGTAGGAAAATTAAAAGAAAAATATTTAGTAAGTGCCATAGAAGAATATAGCAAAAGAATTAGTAAATATACAAAACTAGAGATAATTGAACTAAAAGATGAAGGTATAATGGAAATAACAAAGGCAATTGAGTTAGAATGTGAAAGAATGGAAAAATATATAACAGAAAAAGACTATATTATTACCTTAGAAATCGAAGGAAAAGAATTAACAAGTCCAGAATTTTCAGAAAAATTAGAAAAAATCTTAATGGAAAATAGTAATATCACCTTTATCATTGGTGGAAGTTACGGTTTAAGTGAAAAAATTAAAAGAAGAGCAAATCT
>CAZWXX010000089.1:0-2659 GCA_964637865.1 uncultured Muribaculaceae bacterium
AAAACAAATAAAAAGAACGAATGCGTTCTAATTATTTTTCTCAATTGCTTGCACGGCAGTAATCGCAATTGCACCAGCGATATCCTCTGCATTACACCCTCTAGATAAATCATTAATCGGTTTTAAAAGCCCTTGTGTAATAGGACCATAAGCCTTCGCTTTCGCTAGACGCTCTGTAATTTTATACGCAATATTTCCAGAGTCTAAATCAGGAAATACTAAGACATTAGCATGTCCTGCAACAGGACTATTTGGTGCCTTTTTTGCGGCTACTTCTGGAATAATCGCAGCATCTAGTTGAAGCTCTCCATCTACTTTTAGCAAAGGATAATTTGCCTTCGCATATTTTACGGCATCACGCACTTTGATAATATCAGGATGATCTGGAGCAGATGCAAAAGTAGAGTGAGAAAGCATTGCTACATATGGTTCACGTTTAATTAACGAACGGAACGTTTTCGCAGAAGTATAGGCAATCTCTGCAAGTTGTTCGCTAGTAGGATTTTGATTAAGCCCCGCATCTGCATAAATAAATAACCCATTCTCCCCATATTCACAATCAGGAACATCCATTAAAATAAAGGAAGATGCCACCTTAATGGTCTTATCGGTCTTAATAGTTTGAAGGGCAGAGCGAAGTAGGTCACTACTAGTATATAAAGCTCCTGCTACCATTCCATCCGCAATACCAACTTTTACTAACATACATCCAAAATATAAAGGATGAGAGGAAATAATTCTTCTAGCTTCCTCCATTTCCATTCCTTTATGTTTCCTTATTTCATAAAACTCACTCGCTAAAAACTCAGTCTGGTCACTCGTTTTAGGATCAATAATCCTAGCCTGATGAATATTTAAGTTATTCTCTTGAGCAATTTTTTGAATTCTTGTCTCTTCTCCAACTAAAATAATATTGGCATACGCCTCCCTTAATGCCATATCAGCGGCTTTTAAAACTCGTACGTCTTCTGCTTCCACCAAAACAATCGTCTGTAATTTTTCACGAGCACGTTCTTTAATGCTTTCTATAAAATTCATATCTTTCCTCCATCCTTTCTCATTTTATCAAAGAAGACCTTTTTTGCCAACGAAAATAAAAAAATATCATAAAATTCCAGTATATTTTTAGTTGTATTTTAATTATGATATGCTAAAATAACTAGCAAAGGAGTTGATTTTCTTGAAGAAAATACTATTTACAGACTTATGTGGAACACTAATTAGTAGGAATTTATCTGAAGCAAAAAAATACTATGGTAGTCAAGAAAAAGAACTTTCTATTATCAGCAGATATATAAATGAGTTTTTAAGTGAGGATAATGAGCTAGTAATTGTTACAAGCCCAGGTGGTCATGGCTATTTTGGTTCTATTTTTAACGACCGATTAGCAAAACTAGATGCCTATATTAGGAATGAACTTGATTCTCATGTTGCATATTACTTACAAGGAAATGGTAAAATAAACCCAGATGATAATATTACCAAAAAGGTTTTAAATGGGAAAGTATATTACAGTGGTAAACATCCTTTTGAAGGGATAGGTATAGATAAAAAAGAAGAAGCAATCGATGATTTTTTGCAAAACGTAAAACCTCCTTATCAAATTTATGGAATTGGAGATACAGAACAAGACATCCCAATGCTCTTAAGAATTGAAGAATTAGGTGGAATCAGTTCAATCATAGATACCACTTTATATCATAGGCCTACAACAACAGACGAAATAATCAAAAATGAACTAGATTTAGAATTTGATTTCGACTTATATAATATGATAAAAAATAAAAAACTCATAGACCCAAATAGTGGGACGTATACAGAAGAAGCACGTGCGCTACTAGAGAAAAAAGAAAGACGAAAATACGAACTGTACACTTCGCTTTATAAGGGAGAATTAGATTTAGATGAATTAAATAAAAATTATAGTAAATATATAGAATTGAGTAACTATCGAACAGCCCAGGACTCTTCTTTTTCAAGAAATAATCAGTTCTATGAAAACTATCCTTTGAGCGAAGATATCGTACAAAGTGTTATGAATATGCCTTGCTATTCCTCTTTTGGTGAGTACTATACTAAAGTGTTGAAAATAAAATAAAATTACTAAAATAAATAATTAGAAAGGAAATTCAAATATGGAATTAATCGATATTTTAGATGAAGAAGGCAATAAGACAGGAAAGACTGCCACAATAGGACAGTTACATAAAGAAGGACAGTGGCATAAAGTAGTGGGAATGATTGTCTATGATTTCGATAAGAATATTTTAATGCAACAAAGAGCCTTAAAAGAAAAGTCAGACCCAGGGAAATGGGATATTGCAGGAGCAGGACATATAAATAGTGAAGAAACAGAAATAGAAGGAATCATAAGAGAACTGAAAGAAGAAATCGGCTTGCATTTAAGAGAGGACCAAATTAAATTCTTTATGTCGTATAAAAAAGAAGTGACAAAGAAAGACGTAAATAAAAAACACCTGGAAGATATTTTTATAGCACAAATTGATTCTAAGAAAAATCACACATTTACCCTCCAAAAAGAAGAAGTAGAACAAGTAAAATGGCTTAAAGTAGAAGAAGTAAAGGATTTAGTAAAAAATAAAAAAGTAAAAAGTAGAGAAAATATGTATGAAGAGTTATTTGAGTATTTAAAATAAAG
>CAZWXX010000089.1:2759-5410 GCA_964637865.1 uncultured Muribaculaceae bacterium
GTAGGGGACAAGACCTTGTTTGGACGCCTTGCTGAGGAGATTCAAGAACGCCAACCAGAAAGTCCGCTAAAAATTCGTCTGCGTGGACTTGCTAAGATCATCAGTCGTATTGGTTATATTGGAGCCTTTCTTGTTTCCATCTCTTATCTTTTCTCAGTAATAGTCATTAGCAACAACTGTGATATCGAGAAAATAAGACAGATGATTACAAATTTTCCACTCATTAGTTCACATATTCTCTACGCAATGACTTTAAGTGTTACAATTATCGTAGTAGCAGTCCCCGAAGGTCTTCCTATGATGATTACCCTTGTTTTGTCATCCAATATGAAACGTATGCTAAAAAGTAATGTCTTGGTAAGAAAACTAACAGGAATCGAAACAGCAGGAAGCTTAAATATTTTGTTTACGGATAAAACAGGAACATTAACAAAAGGAAAGCTAGAAGTAGTAACGCTATTAAGTGGAAGTGGAAAAAAGTATCAGACAGAACAGGAAATTATGCATGATGAAAACTTCTATAAAATAGCAAAAGAGTCTATGGTTTTAAATAATGCTAGTAGTTTTAACCAGGATAGAACAAAAACAATTGGAGGAAATATTACCGATAGGGCTATACTAGAGTTTGCCTCCCTCCCTTTCAAAGAAGAATACAAAAAAATAGAAACGATTCCTTTTGATAGTAAAAATAAATACTCTCTAACAACGATTGATAATCACGGCAAAAAAACACTCATCAAAGGAGCTCCTGAAATCATTTTAAAAAAATGTAATAGTTATTATGACATACTAGGTCAAAAGAAATATGTCTTTCCAAGAGAAAAAATAGAGCAGGAAATTGATCAGATGACAGAAAAAGGAATTCGTGCCATCGCTTTAGCAACTGCAGTACCTTCAAGTACCAAACTCTTAAGGAATTTAACACTAGTAGGAATTCTTTTCATCAAAGACGAAGTAAGACGTGACGCTATTCGTGGAGTAAAAGAAGTGCAGAATGCCCATATTCAAACTGTAATGATTACAGGAGATAACAAAAAGACAGCCATCTCTATTGGAAAAGAAGTAGGGCTCTTAACAAATGAAGAGGATATTGTATTGACATCAAAAGAATTAGAGACAATGACTGATGAGGAGATAAAAAGAATTTTACCCAATTTAAAAGTAGTAGCAAGATCTCTCCCTCAAGATAAAAGTCGCTTAATTAAAGTCTCACAAGATAGTGGACTTGTCGTTGGAATGACAGGAGATGGTGTAAATGATGCTCCAGCTTTAAAAAAAGCAGATGTAGGTTTTGCTATGGGAAGTGGAACAGAAGTTTCGAAAGAAGCAAGTGATATTGTGATACTAGATGATAATTTTGCTTCTATATCGCAAGCAATTTTATTTGGACGCACGATATTTAAAAGTATTCGTAAATTTATCATATTGCAACTAACGATTAATATGTGTGCCATCAGTCTTTCTATCATTGGACCATTTATTGGGGTAGATACTCCAGTAACTGTAATTCAAATGCTATGGATTAATATGGTAATGGACACACTAGCAGGACTTGCCTTTGCCTATGAACCACCTCTGAAAGAGTATATGAATGAAATTCCTAAGAAAAAAGAAGAGGCGATTATGAACCATTATATGTTTAATCAAATATTTGTAACAGGATGCTATTCAGCGCTTCTTTGCCTAGTCTTTTTAAAACTTCCATTTCTTCATTCCTTTTTTAGAAAAGATATTCACGAGTCTTATTTAATGACAGCATTCTTTGGATTATTCATTTTTATAGATATTTTCAATGCCTTTAACGCAAGGACACACAGGTTAAATTTATTTGCACACTTAAAACAAAATAAAGTGTTTATCCTTATTATGCTATTTATTGTCATTGTACAAGTCTTACTGATCTATTATGGCGGAAGTATGTTTCGAACAGCAGGACTAACGACAAAAGAGTTTATGATAATGATACTACTAGCATCTACAGTAATTCCAGTAGATTGGCTTCGCAAGTTTGCTTTACGAAAAAAAGGAGTAATTGGTGGCGTATAAAAAAACTTTGGATAATAAGTTCACATTCCAAAGCTTTTTAGTGTAGAGGAGCACAAATACCAGGATAAGGCTCATAAAAACAATGATTTTTATATCGACCAGCAAGTCTTTGGTCATACCAAAGTGGAATACAAGAAGCATCCCCACTAGGAGAATAAAACCATAAGGCATTCGTTGCAGGATGATAGTACTCACCTCTTAAAACCCGCTCTGCTAGTTGTTTTTCTCTTGTGGTAGCACTGCTAAAAAAAAGAGGACTATTAATACCAGCAAAACCTCCAGGATTTTGATAAACCATATCATTAATTGTTCTAATATCTTTAAAGTCAAGACAATCTGTAAGTACACGATTCACACCAACATTCCCTACCATAAGCATTCCATAATCCCCCTCACCAACAGCTTCCGCTCGCATAAGTCTTGCCAGTAAGTCTAACTCTTTTGCAGTATAATTTATAACAGCCATTTACATCACCTATTATAAAGTATGTATTTCGCTCAATTTGATGATAGTAAAAAAAGAAGAGAAATGATTGAATTCATAAAATGAATATGATATAATAACGTTGTTACTGCTAATAGGGGATTAGTTAAATGGTATAATA
>CAZWXX010000090.1:0-5339 GCA_964637865.1 uncultured Muribaculaceae bacterium
ATTAAAGTTGACGTTTCTTTTCCACCTACTAATAATGGGGCAATTACAATATCAACATAATCAATTAAATTCTCTCTTAAAAATAATCCATTTAGAGTTCCACCTGATTGGATAGTAATTCGTTCTGCTTCATACTTTTCTTTTATATCTACTAACAATTGTTCTAAATCTAGGTTGTCATAAAATAAAATATCTAGGTTATCGTACTTATTTTGTAGAGAAAAAGCAGGATGTGTTTTATTCGTTGTTACTAATATTAATTTTTCTGTCCAATGACATAAATAATCAATTCCTTGTTTCTTTAGATGAGGTTTGTTATCAATAATGATGAAACGGCATTCAATTTTATCGTGATATTCTTCTTTCTCGTTCACTCCGATTTTTGCCATTACTCTTCCTGTGTTTAAAGAATAGAAATCTGTTGTGGTCTCAATTTCATAATACTGGTGCAATCCTTCTTTTACGCCATCTATTTGACACCAATCTTTATCGGCATCTAGTGTGTCACTATCTCCACTACTGATTTTTCCGTCCAAGGACTCTAACATAAATAAGGTTGTTATCGGTCTCTTTTTCATTTTTTCCACTTCCTTTTGTTATAGCGTAGCATATTTTTTTATCATTATCTATATTTTTCTTGTTTTTGCCTATCATAAAAATGAGTTTTTCTTACAGAGATGTAAGATTCTGTTTGTTAGAGTGTGATACAATAGAGATAGGTGACGTTTATGAAAATTTTGATTATTGAAGATGATTTGGAACAACAAAGAGAGTTAAAACGACTACTTTCTTCTTCTGGATATGAGGCTGTGGTTGCTCAGGACTTTTCTTGCTTATTAGAAGAAGTTCTTAACATTCAGCCTAACCTTATTTTAATGGATATTAATCTTCCTGGTATCAATGGGGAAAGTCTCTTAAAAGAACTTCGGAAGACGATGAGTGTTCCTGTTATTATGGTTACTAGCAAAAATAATGAAGCGGATGAGGTGCTAAGTATGAGTTATGGAGCGGATGACTATATTACGAAACCATATAATCCTACGATTCTCTTACTTCGCATTGAGGCTATTTTAAAACGGACACAACAGATGAGTGACTTTTTTGTGGTTGATCGGATGCAGATATTTCCAGACCGAGGACTTATTAAATGTGATGAGAAAGAGATTTTACTTACTAAGAATGAGATGCTTATTTTAAAACTACTTGTGCAAAATAGAGGAAAAATTGTTTCACGGGAGGAGATTATGGATGATTTGTGGAATAGTTATGAATTTGTAGATGATAATACATTAACGGTTAATATCTCTAGACTTCGCGCCAAACTTCAAGAAATTGGATATGATGATATCATTCAAACTAGAAAGAAACAGGGGTATATTTTACTATGAGTTTTCGTGCCTTTTTCAAAGATCATTTTCTTTCTTTTAGCCTCTTTTTGCTTGCTGACTTTTTGTGTTTTCTTTTTCTTATTATTTTTAAGGCCTCTACCCCTCTTATCGTTGTTTTGCTTTTTACTATTCTTCTTGCTGAAATCTCTAGTTTTTTGTATGAATTCTTTCGGAGAAAGGCATTTTATGATGATTTTTCTAGTAAACTACTCTTTCTCGATCAGAAATATTTAATTACGGAGATTTTAGGGGATGCTAGTTTTTTAGAGGGAAAAATTATGGTGGATAGTCTTTATGATATTAATAAATCTATGCTGGATCATCTGAATCAATATAAAGGACGAATTGAGAGTTACAAAAATTACTTGGAAATGTGGATTCACGAAATTAAAATTCCTCTTTCTAATGTTTTATTACATATCCATAACCAAAAGAGAGAGCCTGATGCTCTATTGCTTGACCAAATCAAGAGGCTTGAAGATTATATGGACCAGATTTTATATTATTCTAGAGGAGAATATGCGGAAGTGGATTATTTTATTAAAGAATGCTCTTTAAAGAGTGTGATTAATCACGTAATTCTTCGAAATAAAGATAGTCTTTTGTATCACGATGTTCATATTCACATCCATCTAGATGATGAGTCTGTTCTTTCTGACTCTAAATGGCTTGAATTTATTTTGAATCAAATTATTATTAACAGTGTAAAATATCAGGCTAAAAATATTACTTTTTCTTCTCAGGTACAGGATGATATCACAACACTTTTTGTGCGTGATGATGGGATTGGTATTTTAAAAAGTGACCTTCCATTAGTGTTTGAAAAAAGTTTTACGGGAAAAAATGGACGTCATAATACAAAATCTACGGGAATGGGGCTTTATATTTGTCACAATCTTTGTAAAAAACTGGGACACTCTATCGAGATTTCCTCTGAAGTAGGAAAGTATACAGAAGTGTCTATTACCTTTTTGAAGCAAGACTTTTATGATACGGTGCGTTAGTCTTACAGAAGTGTAAGCATTTGTAAGTATAAGCGATGGTAAATAAGTCTTCTTTTTCTTAAAATGGATGGTGAGGAGGAAAAATATGAATGAAATTTTAAAAATTGAGAAAATTGAAAAATATTATGGTGGAAAATCCAATTTAACCAAAGCGTTAAATGATGTTTCTTTTGCCGTAGAAAAAGGAGAATTTGTGGCCATTATGGGTGCAAGTGGTAGTGGTAAAACGACCCTTTTAAACTGTATTGCTACAATTGATAAAGTAACAGCTGGACACATTTTTGTAGGTGGAGACGATATTACAAAGTTAAAGGGAAATGATCTGAATAAGTTTCGGCGAGAAGAACTTGGTTTTATCTTTCAGGACTTTAATTTGTTAGATACCCTTACTGCTTATGAGAATATTGCACTTGCCCTATCTATCCAAAATGTCAATGTTTTTGAAATTGAGGAGAGGATTCGCAAAGTGGCACGTGAACTTGGAATACGAGAGATTCTTGATAAATATCCTTATCAGATGAGTGGCGGCCAAAAACAAAGGGTGGCGTCTGCTCGGGCAATTATCACAAGACCAAAACTTGTTTTGGCAGATGAGCCTACTGGGGCACTTGACTCTAAATCTTCTAAGATGCTACTTGAGAGGTTTCATTACTTGAATCAGGAGTTAAAGGCTACCATTTTGATGGTTACGCATGATGCTTTTACAGCGAGTTATGCATCTCGGGTTATATTTATTAAAGATGGCAAAGTGTTCAATGAGATTCATCGAGGGGATGATACCAGAGGAGAATTCTTTGATAAGATTATCGATATTGTGACACTACTTGGAGGCGACCTTAACGATGCTCTTTAAACTATCTTTCAAAAATATCAAAAAGAGTTTTAAAGATTATGCCATCTACTTTTTTACTCTAATTTTAGGCGTTGCTATTTTTTATGTATTTAATGCCATTGAAAGCCAAACGGTGCTACTGGATGCTACATCTGGTAAAGCAAATATTATTGAGTTAATGACGAATATGCTTTCTGGTGTTAGTGTCTTTGTCTCTTTTATCCTTGGCTTTCTCATTATCTATGCTTCACGTTTTTTGATTAAAAGGCGGAAGAAAGAATTTGGAATTTACTTGACCCTTGGGATGAGTAAAAGACGAATTTCTATGATTTTATTTATGGAAACTATGATGATTGGTCTTATCTCTTTGGTGATCGGCCTTGGTATCGGTATCGTTTTATCTCAACTTATGAGTATTCTTGTTGCCAATATGTTTGAAGCGGACATGACGAAGTTTTCCTTTATTCTATCTCGGAGTGCTTGTATTAAATGTCTTATCTACTTTGGTATTATGTACTTACTCGTTATGATTTTTAATACGATCAATATTAGTAAATGTAAGTTAATTGATTTATTGCACGGGAGCAAGAAAAGCGAAAAAGTAAAGTTGAAAAACTCACTTTTATGTACTATTATTTTCATTATTTCAACAAGTGTTTTAGGACTAGCTTATTATATGGTTACTGGTGGAATTGATACGATGTTAGATTCTGCTGATAAAATATTTATTCCTATTATTTTGGGAATCGTCTCTACCTTCTTTATCTTCTGGTCACTATCAGGACTTGTTTTACAAATTGTATCTAGAAGACGGAAGTTCTATTATAAGGGATTAAATAGTTTTACGTTAAGACAGATTAGTAGTAAAATTAATACCACTGTATTTTCAATGAGTATTATTTGTCTGATGCTATTTGTGACAATTTGTGTTTTATCTAGTTCTTTATCTATTAAGAATTCAATGACTGCTAATTTAGAAGAACTTGCTCCTGTTGATGTAGAACTTACTAAGATGGTCGATATTGATACTGAAAATGAAGCAATAAAAGAGGACTTTCTATTATCAATTACTGAAACACTAGAGAACAATCATTTTGATGTTCAAAGTAGGCTCAAAGATATCGTGTCTTTTGATATTCATAAGACAGATGAACTTACTTTAAGAGAAACATTTGGAAATCGTATTTTAAAGAAATATAAATATATGCATTACGATAGTCCTGAGACTATTATTGGGCTTAATGATTATAATAAAGTGGCTAGATTGTTTGGAAATAAGGAGTATACCCTTAAGAGTGATGAGTTTATGATTGTCGCTGATTATGATAGTATGGTGAGCGTTCGAAATGAAGCATTAAAAGAGAAATCATCTATTATGTTAGGAGGGAAGTCTTATTCTGCAAAATACGATGAATGCCAATATGGCTTTATTGAACTTTCCTCTACCCATATTAATGGTGGTATCATTGTAGTTCCAGATGAAGCGGTTAAAGATATTCCTATTACTGATAAGGCAATGCTTGCTAATTATAATACTGCTAATAAAGAACAGATGAAAAAGATTAATCAGGAACTTCGAGAGTTTGCCAATACTACTTGGGAAAATACTAGTTTTACTAGCGTTAATACAAAACTTGATATTGCTGAGAGTAGTATCGGTCTTGGTGCCCTTGTTACCTTTATCGGTCTTTACTTAGGTATTATCTTTCTTATCTCTAGTGCAGCGATTCTTGCTTTAAAAGAGTTATCGGAAAGTAGTGACAATAAAGAACGTTTTCGGATGCTTAGAAAGATTGGAGCGGATGAGACTCTTATTCACAAAGCATTATTTAGACAAATTGCTATTTTCTTCTTATTCCCACTTGTACTTGCTATTATTCATTCTGTCTTTGGTATTATGTTTTGCAATTATATCTTAGAAACATTTGGAAATGATCAACTACTCCCTTCTATCATTATGACTTCTATCTTTATTATTATCATCTATGGTGGATATTTCTTAATCACATATTTTTGTAGTAAGAATATATTGAGGGATTAACTATGAGAATGGTTAACATTTTAGATACCCTGTCCTCAGTGATTTCATTAGTCTTACCCCTATTCCTTTTATTA
>CAZWXX010000091.1:0-5307 GCA_964637865.1 uncultured Muribaculaceae bacterium
TATAGATCCATTTCAGGCTCATCATATCATAGGAATGCTAGGAGTAGAAATAAAAGATTAAAATTGCTACTTATAGAAAGTTATGATAAAATACAAAAAACAAAAGGAGTATTTGTAGTATGGAAAAAATAAGATTATGGGAAGCGCCTACGATTACTAGTTGGATGATGTTAGCAGAAAGCGTTCAAAAGCTAAATTTATCTGAAAAAACGGAAGAGGAGTTTAGAGATAATCTAAAGATATTAGTAGAATTGTTAGAAGAAACAGAAATAAGTCAAGATATTGGAAACCTAAAAGCAACTTCACCAAAAGAAATAGGCTTAGCAAATTTATTGTATACCATGTATAAAACACCTTCTAAAAATGCCCAAGAAAACTTTTATCATCAAATAGAATCATTAAAAAAAATAGGAGTAGAAGAAATACAGTTTCTAAATGGAAGCTTTCACACAATCACAAGCTGTGAAGGAATAGGAATTCATGAACAACCACCTATTTATGCCAAAACATATACAGACGGTTTTTTTACAGTAAATAACTATTATAATTATTCTCATTTATATAGTATGGAAAACTTACATGGGGCAAACTACTATATTGATATGAGTTTAAAAGTAGAAAATGGCAAAGAAAAACTCGAAAAATCGGTAGCAATATTAGAAAACTTTAATGGTAGATATCCATCTCTTGAAGAAATAATGGACTTGCGTCTGCCAATGTTAGATAGTGATGGAGAGATAGTAGAATGGAAGAAAACAGATAAAGAAGTAAACCAACATTTTAAAACGTATAGAAAGATAAAATAAAGATTCATGTCAGAATCTTTTTTGGTGCAATAAAAAAGGAGAGTATGAATTGGAATTATGACACGTTGTGAAGAAAACAATGAAAAAACAATTGCTTGTTTCACTTAAAAATGATACTCTAATAATAGGTGAAAGATATGAGAAAGAGTCCTATATCAGAGTTTATAAAGAAACATAAGATAGGTATATTTATAACAGTAAGTGCAATTATTATGGTAATTGGACTATCTTACGCATGGTTACAATTAACTCTTCGAGGAAGTAAAGAACTTAGCATTTTAACATCAGGAAAACTAGAACTAGTACTAGATGATAGCATGACAGAAGGAATCTCTGTTACAAATTCGGTTCCAGTAACAGATGATATGGGATTAGAACAAAAAGCATATACTTTTACATTAGAAAACAAAGGAACAATAGATAGTGACTATACAATTTATTTAGATGATTTAGAACTTACAGAAGATCAAACTAGAATGAAAGACTCTTTTATTAAATATGAACTAGTAAAAAATGGAGAAAGAGTAAATTTAGATCTTTTAAGTACCACAGGAGAACATCCTAATAGAGTTTTAGATAAAGATATAATCTCTGCCAAAGATAAGTATACATATTCTCTAAAAATATGGATTGATTCTAATGCTACGAATGAAGTGATGAATACAACTTTTAAAGGACAACTAAGGATAGAAGCAATGCAAGGTAAAACAAAAGACCTTTATAAAATAATTGCTAAAAAAGCAGTACTAGATAATGGTAAAAGTGAATTTGTAACAAATGAAACAGGAATAGACTTTGGACAAATTTCTTCTGATACGAATGGAAAAGGAATTTATACTTTTGCTTCTACCAAAGATGATACTTATCCAGTTCATTACTATAGAGGAGCAGTGACTGATAATAATGTAAAGTTTGCAAACTTTTGCTGGAAGATAGTGAGAACGACTAGTACTGGTGGAGTAAAATTAATCTATAATGGAAGTCCTGATAAGAGTGGAGGGTGTACAAATACTACAGGTGGGATAACACGAATAGGAGCTAGTGCGTTTAATACGGATGTTAGTTCTATTAATAGTGTTGGTTACATGATAGATAATACAAGTGACTCAGTGATTAAAGGTACAATTGATACATGGTATCAGATGAATATGACAGATTATACTGAAAAACTAGAAGATACCATATGGTGTAATGATCGAAGTTCTAGAACTGAGGAAAGTAGGATTGACTTCGGAGCAAATGACAGAGCATATAGAACATATCATCCAAGTCTTTCTTGTATAAGTAATGATAAGTTTACAGTAAATGAAACAAATGGAAATGGCTTATTAACGTATCCTGTGGCACTTTTAACCGCAGATGAAATTATGTTGGCAGGAGGCAAAGTTAATACTGCAAATTCTAGTTATTATTTATATACGAATCAGTATTGGTGGGCTTTGTCGCCAAGTTCCTTCGTTAACGGTAGTGCGTACGACTTCGTTGTCTATTCTAATGGTCGCCTGGGTGGCAATAGCGTCAGTGCTAGCAATGGCGTCCGTCCTAGTGTATCCCTTGCTCCAGCAACTAAAATTAAAAGCGGAAATGGCAGTATGAATAGTCCATTTAAAATAGAATAAAAATGGTTAACAAAATGGCAGTTGGAAATTGACAGAAAAAGAGAACAATGGTATTCTAATATAAGAATAGGAGTGGGTGTAATGGATGAAAAAATAGTAATAAAGAAAAATGGTCAAGAAGTAGAATGTGATATTTTATTTACGTTTCATTGTGAAGAAACAGGCAAAGAATATATAGGTTATACCGATCACAGTATAGCACCAGATGGTAGAAAAAATATATATACAGCGTCATACGACCCTGTGCTAGGAACAGGAAGTCTAGAAAGTATAGAAACAGAAGAAGAAAAAGAAATGATACAAGAAGTTTTAATGCAGATAAATAAGGAAGCAAGGAGTGAGTAGATGAATTTAGAAGATGCCCTTAGAGTATTAGGTGTAGATCCTAAATATGCAACAAAAGGGGAAGTAAAGCGAGCAAAAAGATTATTAGAACATGATATGACCAGAGGAAATGATGAAGAATATCAAAAAATGATTAATGATGCATATGAAGTAGTATCCTCTTCTATCCAAAAAGAAGATCAAAAAAGAGAAAATCCAATTTTTGATAAAGATGATACAGAAAATACCCCTTATGCCTCTTATTTTAATAATATGGCTACTATAGATGAAAAAATAAAACAAGCCAATGAAAATTTTGTTAAAATTTTCCAAGCAGAAGCAAAAGAAGCAATAGAAAAAGGACCATTTAATAAAGAAGATTATGAAGCGTTTCTTAGAAAATATCAAAATCTAAAAGAACAAGCTAATAAAGAACTTATGACATTAAAAGAGACGAAAGAAGCATACAAAAGAGAAAATACAGTTCTAGGTTTACCAGATCATTCTTTGCAAAATGAAAAAATAGAAAGTCTAAGTCCTTATAAAAAGGAAAAAAGTAATGAAGAAAAGAAGCTTCCTGCAGTAGTATCAGACAAAACATATGAAGACTTTTTAATAGAAAAACCAAAAAAAGAAGAAAATATAGTTCTAGGTTTACCAGACCATTCTTTGCAAGATAAAATATTAGAAAGTGTAAATCCATATAAACAAGAAAAAAAAGAAAGGGAAAAAAAGCTTCCTGCAGTAGTATCAGAAAAAAATTATCAAGACTTTATGTTTGATGAACGAGATCGGGGCTTAAAACAAATTCTTGCAGACTTAACAAAAGACTTAGGACTAAAGAAAAATGATCATAAAAAGTTGCGTGCTTCTAATATAAAAGTGGCAGATAGTTTTAAACAAGAACTATCATCAGGTAATTATTTGTATAATGTAGTGCACTTTATTCCAACAATAGTAAAAATACCAGTTCAACTAGTTACAAAACTAAAAAATACTATTTTTAAAGATAAAGAAGCAAAGAATAGAATAGAGAAGCTAAAAACACGTGTAAATAATTTATCAGACAAAGACTTAGATATTATTTATCATGAATATCGTAGTAGTAAAGTAACAGAACAAATGTCTCCAACGGTTTTAAATGATGTCTTAAACGGAAAAATGCGTGAATATGCAATGAAAAATGTAGAAAAGTTAAATGACAAAGTAAAATCATCTTACTTAAATATTTTTACATCCCTTCGTGAATTAGAGTCTCTAGATGAAATACTAGAAAATAAAAATGTAAATATGAAAATGCGTAAAAAACTAGAAGATAGAAAAAATACCCTTTTAGCAGGAAAAGCAGAAGTAATCAAAGATTTAAGGGAAAATCAAGTGAAAGCAAACGAATGGTTATCTTCAGGACTTCACGGATTTGAAGAAGACATGAAAGCAGCAGAATCTAAAATGTCTTATGTCGGAAAAAGATTTATAAAACGTCATGATAGTGATGATGCATTATCTGAAAAAGAAGCAACACTAGAAAAAGAAGAAAAATATGCAATTCGCACAGGAAATGATAGAATGGCTCTAAAAGCTTTTATAGAAAGTGAAACCCTATTAAGCGAAAACACAGAAATTAAAAATAGCATTTTTGGAAAACGCTCTACAGGAAAAAGATATTATTCACCACTTGCTAAAATGTTAGATTATCGTCCAGATCCATTCGTAAGAGATTTATATACATCAGTAGCTATAGTAGGAGCAAGCCTTTCTACTGTAAATGGAATAGTAACAGCAAAACAGAAAGAAGATATTTTAAAACATCAAAATACCTCTAACCCACATAACGAAGAAGTAATGAATAAAGTAAACGAAGCAGGAGAAAGTTTAAAACAACAAAGTGATACCTATATGAAGGGAATGAAAGAACAAGCAAATCAAGCAGTAAATGATGCAGCAGGAACGATAGAACGAGCAGCACTTGATAAAAATAACTGGAATATAGGAACAAGTAAATATCATAAAGCAGATAAACTAGGCCATAATTATTACAATGAGTTCTATCAAAATACTGAAAATTCCTTTACAGAAGTAATGAATCAATATCAAGAAGGAGCAATTAGCCAAATAGATGCTCTAGATGCTTTCAAAAATATTGCTAACAAAACTCAGGAAAACCTAAACCAAGTTTATACTTCTTGTAGACCAATTATGGAAAAATATGCAAAGTCTCATTCCCATCTTGATCTAAATGGAACACTAGAAGCAATGAAATCTTTAACAGAAAATCCAACAACAATTATGAATATGAATGATGCTATGGTAAATACCGCAAGTATTGGTGAAGAGTTAACAAATCTTACGCTAGAACAAGTAAATACAATAAGTGAACTACCAGAAGACTTAGGTACTACATTCCTTGGAGCAATAGCAGCAACAGCCCTTGCCATCAATGTTTCAAATACAATGAATAATAATGAAAAACAAGGAAAATATGGGAATGAAGTAACACAAATGGTAGAAGAATATGTAAATACTAGAAATGAACCCCAAGCACCAATAAGTGAAAATAG
>CAZWXX010000092.1:0-5290 GCA_964637865.1 uncultured Muribaculaceae bacterium
TGTTTGAGGTAAGCGCAAACTTACCTATTTTCTAGTTCCTTGACTGAACTGTAACGCAGAAACGTAAAAAAAATAAAAAATGCTTGCATGAATTTAAAGATATGATATACTTAGTATAGTAAGGAGGATAAATAATGAATAATGATGTGAGAGACAATTCGTCAAAACAAATTTTATTGTCTGTTTTAGGAGTAGCAATTTTAGTAGTTGCTGTGGTTGGAGTATCTTTTGCAGCCTTTACTTATACTGGTACAGGTACAAAGGAAAATAAAATTAATACTGGTACTATTTCTATGACTTATACAGAAGATACAAATGGTATTTTTATTTCAAATGCAATGCCAACTACAGATGAAGCAGGTAAAGTATTAAATGGAGAAAGAGAAACTTTTGATTTTACAGTTTCATCTTCTATTGGTGGTGCTGCTACTATTCATTATGAAATAGCAGCGACAAAAGATAATACATCTACTCTTCTTGATAATGAAGTTAAGTTGTATTTGGAAAGAAAAACTGGCGGTACTTATACTTCTGTAATGGAACCAAAAGTATATACTCCATTAACTACTGCTACTGAGTTTGGAACTCCAGCAGGATCTATGGTTTTATACTCTGGTACTCACACTACAACTACAACAGACAATTTCCGTTTAAGAATGTGGCTTTCTGACACTTCAACTTCTGTATCTACTGATAATAAAGTTTATAGTGTTAAAGTCAATGTTTATGGAAAAGCTGAATAATGAGATTGAACATCAATTGATGTTCTTTTTTTTATTTAATTTCTTTCTTTTTTACTTTAAATGTGATATTATAAATGTAATGATAGAAAGAGGGTGCAAAAATGGATATTGATGCAGGTAAAGTTTTATCTACTAATGATGATTCTAAGCCCTCTTTTTTTACAGTTATTAAAAAACTTTATAATTTTGTTGCTAAAGTTTTCTTATATTCTGTTATTTTAATTATGGTTTTTCTTGGAGTTTTATTTTTTACTTATGCTCTTGATTATGCTAAGAATATTTCTAAAGGAAATTATAAACCGTTATATGGTGCTTTTGTTATTATTAGTCCAAGTATGGTACCGACGATTAAAGTACAAGATGCTGTTGTTGTTAAAAATGTTCCTGCTAATAAACTTAGAAAAGGTGATATTATTACCTTTGTTTCTACTGATTCAAGATATGCTGGCCTTACAGTTACTCACAGAATTATAGATATTGAAAAGTCAGAAGATGGGAAATTGTTATTTCGTACTAAGGGAGATAATAATAATACTCCTGATGATGCTTTGGTTGTAGAAGATAATATAGATGGTCGTGTGTTTTTAAAAATACCTAAAATTGGGTATTTACAGTATTTTTTATCTCAGGCTTATGGTTGGATTATTTGTATTGTAGTCCCTTGTTTATTAGTAGTTGCTATTGAAATTGTAAAAATATTTAAGGCTGCTAGAAATTCTATTATAGGAAAGAAAGAGAAAAAAAATCTTAATTTTAAAACAAAAAAACAACGGGAAATTAACAAAGTTGAAGTCATTTCTTCAGAAAATAAAGATGAGCATCAAGAAGAAATTGAAGTTATTGGTTTAGATTCTGAAATGGAGGATGATCAAAATGCAGATGGAAAAGAAGAATAATTCTATGAGGATTAAAGTGGTAATTTTAGGAGTCTTATTATTTGCTTTTTGTGCTATTATTTCTTTTTTATGGTATCGAGTCTTTCGTGAAGATAAGATAGCTATTACTAATTTAACTATTGCTCTTAAAGATGGTGGAAAAGGGGTTGATATTGATTCTTTATTTCCAAAATCTGATGTAGAGGCTCAAAGTGTTCCTGCTTATTCTTTTGATATTACGAATACAGGGGATATATCTGGACAATATGAAATATTACTTGAAGATAGTGTAAAAAAAGATGAAGATGGTTATCAAGCTAAAAAGTTTTTGACAAGGGATAATTTAAAATATGAACTTAGCTTGAATGGAAAAGTAATTGCAAAAAATTTACTTTCTACTATTAAACATAATCGTTTAGATACTAGAATTATTGGTGCTAATAAAAAGAATAGTTATCGCTTACGTATTTGGGTTCCAATGAATGCTAAAAATTGGCAAGATAAAACTTATCATTATAGAGTTGTTGTAAAACCAGTTCAAGAAGGTGAAGAGTAGTGAAAAAACTATTAGGTGAATATAGTCAAATATTAGGGTTTACTTTAACAGGATTAATTTTTGGACTTTCTTTTTTCTTACTTTTTCTTAATTTTTATCATTATAAGGAAGTTAGTTATACTGTAGTAGAACCTAATTATTTAAATGAATTAAAAAGTCGTGTTGATCATAATATTTCAGAAGTGAAAAATAATGCTTCTTCCCATGATGTAAATTACTATCATGGAAGTGAGAGTGGTTATGAACTTTTATCTATTCAGTCTCGGTTAATGCTTTGTGCTTCTTCTTTTGAAGATGAAAAGTTAAAAAATATGCTTAGTAAAGATAAATATTCTATTGCTGATATTTATGAGCTTGAAGGATTGTATCATCAAAAAATAGTAAACGAATGTATTGTGAAACAGTTATACGGCTTGACTTTCTCAAAAGAAGGTGAATCTAGGTTTCAGTCTAGTTCTGTTCGTACTATTGCTCCATTTATAAAATTACAAGCAGATTCTTTTATTAGAAGAACAAAATATGTATCTTCTAATATTAAAAATAATAGTAGTTATTTCTTTACAAATAGGGATGCTAAGGAAAATATATTTGATGTTGCAACAGAAAGTTATTACGAAGTTTTAGATTCTTATGAAGCAGCTTCTTCATTTTTACTTGAAATTTCTAAATGGTATTTATCTATTATGGAAGGAGGAATAGCGTGAAGAAAATTTTAAATGGATTATTTTATTTTTTGAAGTTTTTCCTTTTTGTAGCAGCATTTTCTTTATCTTTATTTATTATTGTTCAGATGTATCGACGACTTGGTAAGAATATTGTGGATTCTATTCCAGTGTTTTTTCCTTATTTTTTCATTCTAGTTTTGTTTGTTATTAATATTTTAATGAAACAGAAATCTGTTACAGGAAATATTTTCTATAATATTACTTGTGATTTAGTATTTTTTACTATTATCGTAGTAGGACTTAGAGCTTTGTTAGATTCTAATATGGTTTTAAGACAACAATTGGGTAGAGAGATTAATTTTAATTTTTTTGATTATTTTTTGCCATTTATGAAAATTTTATTATATGGATTATGTATTTCTAATATTTTCTTTATGTTTACAGGAAAGTCTACTAAAAAGAAATCTGAGGTTATTGTGGAACAAATAATTTAGCTTGTTCCTTTTTATTTCTTGTGTTATATTGTTTGTGGTGATTACTTTGAATAATGCATTTCATTTTAAAAAAAAATATGGACAAAACTTTTTGAATGATGAGAATATTGTAGAGAGAATAGCTAGATCTGCTTCTATTTTGGAAAATTCTCTTGTTATTGAGGTTGGTCCAGGTAAGGGAATTTTGACGAAGTATTTAGCTCAGTTTGCTACGCATGTTCTTTGTTATGAAGTTGATTTGGAGCTTCAGACTTATCTTGAGAAAAATTTAGAGGTTTATTCTAACGTTGATGTTTTATATCAGGATTTTTTAGATGCTTCTGTTCTTACTGATTTAGCTAGATACGATTATCAACATCTTTATTTTGTTAGTAATGTTCCTTATTATATTACAACACCTATTTTGATGAAATTAATGCAATTACCTATTAGGTTTTCTGGTATTGTAATGATGGTTCAAAAAGAAGTAGGCGACCGTTTCTGTGCAAAGCCAGGATGTAGAGATTATGGTTCTCTTTCTGTTTTTTTACATTATTTTTTTGATGTAGAAAAATTATTTTTAGTATCAAGAAAGCATTTTGTGCCTGTTCCTAATGTAGATAGCGTTGTTGTCTCTTTTGTTCCTCGTAAAGAAAAATTATATGTTTATCAACTTGATTCGTTTTTTCAGCTTGTACGTGATAGTTTTCAATTTAAACGTAAGACTTTGCGAAATAATTTGAAACAGTATGATTTAGATATTATTTCTGAAGTGTTAAAAAGATATCATTATGATCTTTCTGTTCGTGCGGAAGATTTAGATGTTTTGATTTTTGTAGAGATTAGTAATGCTTTATTTAAAAAATAATTTTCTTCTAAAATTTACTCTATCTGAATATATTTAGGTGGAGATGATGTGATGAATTTAAAAATTGGTGATATTGTTACTAGAAATTCTCATAATAATGATATTTATTTTAAAGTTATTGAGATTCGTGGTAATATTGCTTTTTTAAAGGGGATTGATTTAAGACTTTGTGCTGATAGTGTAATTGATGATTTACGCAAAGAATCTTTAGAGGATGCTGTTTTGGATGATGATGATAGTATTCTAGAAAAGAGTAGAGAAGGTTTAAATTTAGATCGTAGTGAATATTTTTATTTGCCAGGAAAAGTTTTGCATATTGATGGGGATTCTGATTATTTAGATCGTTGTATGAAGTTTTATAGGGATTTAAATATTAAAGCATATGGTGTTAAGATGAGTGAGGGTGAAGTGTATCATCATATAGTGGAGTGGGTTCGTGATTATAATCCTGATATTGTTGTCATTACAGGGCATGATTCTTATAATCAACGAAAAGAACAGAGTTATCAGAATAGTCCTAGTTTTATTAAAGCAGTAAAGCAGATACGTGAATATGAAAAAAGTCAAGATAAGCTTATTGTTATTGCTGGAGCTTGTCAGTCTAATTATGAAGGCTTAATTAAGGCAGGTGCAAATTTTGCTTCTAGTCCTAAAAGAATTAATATTCATGCTTTAGATCCTGCTATTATAGCGTCTAGTATTGCTCTTGCTGAAAAGAATAAAAGTATTGATCTTATTTCCTTAATTGAAAAGACGAAGTATGGCAGTGATGGTATTGGTGGTATTATCACAATGGGTACTATGTATGTGGGGTATCCAAGATGACAATCGAACGTGTTCGGGAAATGGTTAAGGAAAACTCTAATCAAGAGAAGAAATTTAAGTTTAATGGAAGTAGAAATCAGGTAGAAGAATTTTCTGGGAAAATTGTGGGCTTTTATCCTGCTATCTTTATTATTCGAACTACAGATGAGGTAAGTCGAATTAAATCTTTTAGTTATAGCGATATTTTAACAGAAAGTTTGGAAATTATTGATTGATTTTTGTTATATTAGGTTACAGTTCAGTCAAGGAACTAGAAAATAGGTAAGTTTACGCTTACCTCAAACA
>CAZWXX010000093.1:0-5198 GCA_964637865.1 uncultured Muribaculaceae bacterium
TCTAGAGTATCTCTATCATCTATTACACTTTCAACTCCATCATCTTGATACTCACTATTTTGTTCAATACTTTCAGATAAACTTCCTTTTAGTTTAATGACTGGTGGTGTTACATCTTCTGTAGTTGCATTGCTTTGCACACTGGATATCACTACTCTTGATTTAAAGGTTTTATTTTGTCCTTCATTACCTATATTCTCATCCACCCATAACTTTAACTGATAATTGTCTTTACTTCCTACTTCTAGTTCTATGTTATCTCTTAATTTCAAACTATCTAGTACTTTTGGTTCACTCCATTCTTCATCATTTCTTTTTAAGGAGTATTTTAAATAAGAATGATTCAGGGTACTTTGGTCTTCTTCTAGACTAATATCGTATATTGCTTTCATATCTCCTGTATTTTCTACACTAAACTCATATGAATTTGTCATCATTCCGCGAGTATCACTCATAGGATAAGAATTTTCTAGATTGATTGTCTTTTTGTCTTTATATTCAATAGCAAGTTCTCCAGCTTTCACAATATTTTCTTTGGTTCCTCTTAGACTTTGTGTTAAAAGTGCATAACTAATACTAAAGGACACCACTAAAAATAAAATAGATAACGCAAAAAAAGAAACAAGAGATTTTTTTTTACTTTTTTCTGTTTTTTGTATATGTCTTATTTTTTGGTACTTTCTTTTTCCCATTTGTTAGTCCCTCCAGATAATCATAAAGTTAGATACTTTATGAGTAGTAAAGCTTAACGACGATATAACAATAAACAAAATAAATTGACTATGATTTTGACTATTTTCAATAGTTTGCATAATTTATACTTTTGTGAAAAATATCCAGAAAAATCGACAAAGATTTGACTATAAATAAGAATCTTTGTTTCTTATTTGTTAATTTTTTTCCATAAAACATGAAATATATCATTGTAAATTCATTTAACTTATTATATAATTTATACATACTAAACAGAAGCTTTAAGTGTTTATTAGAAGTCATAAAGTATCTAACTTTATGAATACATTTCAGCAAAATAAGTTCTCTCTTAATTTTAGATTTTGGTTAACAAACAATTATTTATAATATCAAAGAAAGATTTATTTTTCCCTTAACACTATCATTTCTTCAGCTTTCCCCACATAATGAGTAAATTTTATGATACTTCGATATAAAATCATAACCAAAAGATAGGCTTCTCGCCTATCTTTTAAGTTATAATGAATCATTACTTATTGTTATAACTTCCACTGATATTGTTCATTCCGTTTTGAACTAAACGTCTAGTGATTTCACCACCAACTGAACCGTTAGCACGACTAGTAGCATCTGGTCCTAAATTAACACCAAATTCATTAGCTATTTCATATTTCATTTTATCGATAGCTTGTTTAGCTCCTGGAACTCTCATTTTCATAGAGTTAGTATTATTACTGTTGTTGTTCATTGTTTTCACCTCCTATACATTTATAGAATGTGAAAAAATGAAAATTTCATACATATTTTACATTGGTAAATAATACCTATTTTTATAATAAATCTTGATACTGATCTTCCTCATCATCACAAATATCCAAAGTAAATGTCTCTTCCACACATCGATCAATAAACTCCTGATAAGAAAATTCTTCTTCCATTTTTAAACACATATCAAGATTTGGATGAATCACAGGATGTTTAGGCACAAAGACCGTACAACAATCTTCATATGGTAAAATACTAATATCATATGTATCTATTTTTTTAGCAATATCTATAATTTCTAATTTATCAAGACACGCAACTGGACGAATAACAGGCATAGTAGTAACCGAATTAATTACATTCATACTAACCAAAGTTTGACTAGCAACTTGACCAATAGACTCTCCATTTACAATAACAAGACCTTTATTTTTTTTAGCAAGACATGAAGTAATACGATACATCATGCGTCGCATCATCGTAATCGAGTATTCTGGTTTACAATTTTTATAAATTGCCTCTTGTAAAGCCGTAAAAGGAACAATATGTAAATGAATATGATCGGTATACATAACTAGTTTTTTAGTAAGCTCTATAACCTTATTACGAGCTTCCAAACTAGTGTGAGGAATGGCTTCAAAATAGACAGCATCTAACTTCATTCCCCGCTTCATCGCAAGATATCCTGCAACAGGAGAATCAATGCCACCACTAAGCATAAGCATTCCCTTCTCTTGTGTTCCAACAGGATAACCACCAACAGCTTTTATACTATTTGTATAAATATAACTTTGTCCTTCCCTAATTTCCACAGTAAAAGTAACATCAGGATGATGAACATCCACTTTTACTCCATCTATATTTTTTAAAATAACCCCACCTAAACACGAAGCATATTCTAAACTAGTAAAAGGAAAACTTTTATCACTTCTCTTCACTTCAATTTTAAAAGTTTGCATTTCTTCTTTCTGCGCAACTTTCAAAAGTTCTTTTTCAATAGTCTCTTTATTAGTATTTACTAAATAAGCAAGATGATACTTATAAATCCCAAATGTATTTTTTACAATTTTTTCAATCTCTACTAAATCCTCATCTAAAAACTCAATACACATTCGAGCACGATCTACCATAACTTTTACAAAATATTTTTTTAATTTATGACGTAAATTTTCTGTTAACTTTTTGATAAAAAAATTACGATTTCCCTTCTTTGTCGTAAGTTCTCCATATTTAATTAATATAACACGCATATTATCCCTCCAATTCCCCTTATTATAACAAAAAAAAGAAAAGAAAGATACTACTTACCCTTTTCTTGACTGGAAACCACATCAACTAAATTTTTAGTCCGATATAATACCTTACTATACACTTGATATTTAATTGGTATATCAGAAATTTTTGTATACTCTGTATTCATCTTTTTATTAAATACATATAAAAACATCTCTTCATTATAACTCTGATCAAATCCATCTTTACTATCTTCTTTATAATTATAAAAAGTTTGAGTCTGCATAGTATCAGATTCTTTTTTATCTACCCAATTAGAAACTTTATAAATAGAATATTTTTCTGAAGAAACTAATTGATGATCAATTAAATAATCACCACATTGCAAGGTAACATACTTTTTCTCATCCTGATACTCCACTTTAGACTCAAAAGCATCACAATACTTCTCATTTCCAAAAGGATTTTTAACCTGAGAAAACAACCCATTTTCTAAAAGCTCAGCCATATAAACAACATTATTATTATTTTCCATCTGATAAGTGGTCGCAGAAATACCAAACACTCTTGCATTATACTCCATTACTCTATACTTTTGCCCATTACTAGATCGAATAGCAAAAACAAGTAAAATAGCAGCAAGTATAAAGCAAACAACAGAAACAGTAAGTATTTCTTTTGAACCAAACCCTTTATTATTCTTAATCATCATAAACAGCCAACAACTTTCTATATATATTTTCATCCACTAACTTCGTAGTCCTAATAGAAGTATCTAAACTCTTCTTATAATTCCCTTTAAAAAACTCTTTTTCTGCTTGCAAAAGACCAGCATCTACCTCTGTATAAGAAAAACGATAACGATTTCCATAAACAATAGCCATCTCTGCCATTTGAGCAGTCTTAATCATCTCATTAGTTGTATTATATAATTTTAACACCAAATCTCTAGCAGTATCAACTCGAGTATTCAAAGTATGAATCACAATAGGCTTCTTTTCTAACTCTTTAATCACTTCAAGAATAGCTTCATTTGCCTCCGCAAGCTGTACAAAGTAATTATCGGTAATAATCGGTAATTTATAACTACGAATACGTACCTTACACTGCTTTAAAAAAGCCTCTATCTCAAGAAGTTGTTCCCTTGCTCTTTGCTCATCATCATACATATTTCCAAGAGATTTCAAAGCCACATCAAAGTTTTCTTCCATCTGTTTTAAACGAATCGTTAACTCTTCAATTTCTTTATGCATAATAGAGTAAGGTGAAGCCTCACTTCCCTCTCTATTCTTTAGATTTTTATAATCATCATTAATCACAACTAATGTCTTATTCACATCCTTAATAATATCTAAATCTTCATCATTTAAATCATACGTATTCTTAATATCATCCAATTGATCATAAACATCTGCAACAAGTTGATTTGTTTTCTCAAGTTTTTTTGCAAAATCTTTATCAATTTCTTCATAAACTTTACGAGAAAGACGTTCTTTTTCAAAATCTACAAATAAAGAATCTAAATAATCAAGTATCGTTTTAAGTTCAAACATACAATCCTCTAAATTTAAAACTTTAACTTTATCAAGAATTGTATTAATATTATGATTTGCTTCTTCAATATTATAAGGAAGATTTAAATATTCTAATGGATAATTCACTTCTTCCATCTCTTTCGCCGTCATTTCAACTTCGCGAATTCTCTTAGGAATCAGTTGCTTAGCCATCAAAAGTACATCAGGTGTTTCTGCCACGATAATTCCCATATGATCAATCATAGTATCAAGAGCTTTAACAATATGAACAACCTCATTATATTCATTAGCATCCATTGCTTTTTCAAAATCAAGAAATCTTTTCTCAATATTTTCAAGTTGCAACTCAATCGCTTCTTGTACATCATCATATAAATCTTTATGCTTTTGATATTCCTTATTTTCACTACGATATTTCGTCTTAAGTTTCGTAACAATACTACGATATTTTTCTTCACTTAAAGTAATTTCTTTAATCTCTTCTAACAAATGATTTGCTTTCTCACGTGCTTTATAAATTTCTATTTCTATCTTAGCAATGCGATAACGACAATTCTTATAATCCTTTTTATCCAAATAAACATCCAAATCTACAATCATATCATCAATCTTAGAAAGACCAATTTTTTTAATACTTTCAAATCGCTCTTGCCAATGATTATATTTCTCTTCCATTTTTTCATTTTTAATAATAGGCTCAATTTTAGAAAGTTCAGAAACAACCGGAATAGATGCAATTAAATTCTTTTCACGTTCTAAATCATCTAATATAGAGCGATATTTAGCATTTCTTTTTTTCTTTATTATATGAATAATAACAAATAGCACTATAAGAAAAACTATAATAAAAGTGGCAATAAAAAGAACACTTCCATCTTCATGCATGCTACTCCCTCCTATCATACTATTATTATAATACCACAAAAGAGATACTTTTTTCTACAATTTTGATATTTTTTTTCAAAAGAAAAA
>CAZWXX010000094.1:0-5119 GCA_964637865.1 uncultured Muribaculaceae bacterium
TAAGTATAGCAAACAAAAAAATATGGGGCAAGCAAAAAACAAGAGTATGACAAAATTAGACATACTCCCTCAATATATCATTCTTAATTGTAAATATATAATTCATGCTGACACCTAGTACATGCAACATATAAAAGATTTCTCTCATTATTACGATACGAATTTTCACGGTCGTTATAAATAATCACACTATCAAACTCTAACCCCTTAGCAGTATATGCCGGAATAATAACTAAATCTTTTTGAAACTTCTTAGAATCTGCATCCACTAAAGAAATTCCAATTTCTTCTTTTATCAAATGATAAATCTTCTCTGCTTCCTTCTTATCTTTTGTAATAATCGCTGTACTCTTATATTGTTCCTGTAATTTTCTAACATCATCAACCATACTCTTCTTTAAATCCGAAATTCCTTTTCTAATAACAACAGGACGATTATTATCTTTTCGAATAGCATTAACATGTTTTAAATTTAATATCTTATTTGTATAATTAATAATTTCAGGAGAAGAACGATAAGTTTTTAAAAGTTCAACATACTTTGTCTCTCCCTTAAAAATATCTTTCAGCTCTTCTAAAGTAGAATAAGAATAATATGGATTAATATTTTGATTAATATCTCCAAGTATTGTAAATTCTGCCTTTCGAAAGATCTGATTAATAATAAAATATTGAAGTTTATTATAATCTTGGGCTTCATCAATCACAACTTGTCTTATACTTCCTTCATATAAAAATCCTTCTAACCTACCTTTAATATAAGCAAAAATCAAAGAATCTTCATAATGAATCACATCTTGATTCAGAAATTTCTTAATTTTTCTATCTTCTTGTGGCATTCTACAAAACTTACTTTGAAAAAACATTTTATAAATTTGTTTATAATCTTTTTTAAAATTTGCATTTTCATATAAAAGTTTTAGAAACGTACGTACTTTTTTACTACTTCCTTTATAAAAATCAGAAGATAGTTTTTTAGCAATTTCATCTATCCTTTCAAACAAAGGAAATCTATCATATTTATGATGAATCATCTCATTAATATCATCTTTAGATACAAAATGAATATCTCCTTCCCTAAAAGAATTTTCTATTTTACAATTTGAAACATAATCTTGTAAAAAGGCATCTAAGTCTTCCATAATTTCATCACTTTGTTTATATTTTACAAGTTCTGGATCTTCTTCTTCATAAGAG
This sequence comes from uncultured Muribaculaceae bacterium, assembly GCA_964637865.1. GTDB lineage: Bacteria > Bacillota_I > Bacilli_A > RF39 > UBA660 > MGBC119817. The sequence goes on from CAZWXX010000094.1 coordinate 1,198, forward strand.
TAATATCTAGCGACAAAATCAGTATAATTTTCTACATCTTTATATTCATCTAAATATACAGATAAGTAATCATTAAATGTAGTTTGCAAAGTATTAGCCTCTCCAAGGGAAGGAAGTACATCAGAAATATATTCAGCAAAAATATGATTAGGAGAAAAAATTAACACATTATTACTATGAAGTCGTTCTAATCTATAAAGCAAAAAAGCAATACGATGAAGGGCAACTGTAGTTTTTCCACTTCCTGCAATTCCTTGTACAATTAAATTATCATCTTCCAAATTACGAATCACTCTATTTTGCTCTTGTTGAATTGTATTTACTACATTCTTCATCTTTTCACTAGATTCACGAGCTAAAACTTCTTGTAATACTTCATCATCAATATTAAGAGAGTTATCAAATACACCAGTAAGTGCCTTACTCTCTATTTTATATTGTCTTTTTCTTTTTAACTCTCCTGCAAATACACCCCCTGGTGCTTTGTATTCACAAGGACCAGTTTCATAATCATAAAACAGACTACAAATAGGACTACGCCAATCATACAAAATATTATTTAACTGAGCATCTTTTAAATAAGTAAGAGAAAGATAAATATTAGAAATATCACCATCTTCATCTTTAAAAACAATAGAGGCAAAATAAGGTTTATCTTTAATTTGAGAAAGTCTTTGAAAATACTCTTCTTTTTTTCTAGCCTTACTTTCTTCTCCTGCAGTAATATTTCTAACTTGTTGAATTTCTCCATCATCAAAACTATTTGCATTCTCCCACATCATTTTTTTAAACTCACATAAATTTTCTTCACTATGAGAAACTTCTCTCCCCAAGCCATCCAAAGTATCTTCTAACAAATCTAAGACTTTAGAAAGTATTTTCTTTTCTTTTTGTAACTCTATTTCTGCAACTGCCATATAACTCTAACCTCTTTTACTTGTTATTCTTGATAATGGAAGTAAATTCTTCCTCTATTTCCTTTAATCTTTCTTTTGTTTTTGCTTCAAACCGTGCAGTGACATTAGGTCCGGTATTACTAGCACGTACCAAAGCCCAACCATCTGCAAAATCAACCCGAACACCATCGATATTATTAATTTTATAGTCATGTTCTGAAGCATAATCCAAAACTTGGTTTACAACCGCAAACTTGGTCTCATCATCAAATTGAAATTTAAGCTCTTCTGTAGAATAATAAGTAGGAATTCCATCTAGCAAACTACTGGTAGTACAATCTGTATGAGATAAAATTTCTACTAATCGAAGCCCTGCATAAAGTCCACTATCAAATCCTGGAAAATGATCTCTAAAATAAACATGTCCAGAAAGTTCTCCTCCAAAAGCCATATCAAGTTCTCTCACCTTTGCTTTTGTATAAGAGTTCCCTGTTCTATAACAAACTGGCTTCGCCCCTAATCTCTTAATTTCATCTTCCAAAACTCTAGAGCATTTTACATCATATAAAAATGATTTATTACGAACTTTGTCAATAATATTACGAATAATAATAACCATATATTGATCCGTTGGAATATAGCCTCCTTTTTCATCTACGACACCAACACGATCTCCATCTCCATCAAAAGCAAGTCCTAAGTCCGCCCCTACTTCTAATACTTTTTCTCTTAACTGTGAAAGATTAGACAAAACACAAGGATCCGGATGATGATTAGGGAAAGTACCATCTGATATATCATTAATCATAATAACATCAATCGGAAAAGACTCATAGAGTTTTTTAGCAATAATACTAGTAGTACCATTTCCAGGATCTAAAACTACTTTTACACGTCTAGTTCCTAAAGACAAAGAATCATGCATCAGTTTAATATAATCTTCTTCTATATTTTGAGTAGTAAGTATTCCCTCTCCTTGATAAAACTTCCCCTTTAGAATATACCGATAAAAATCCTGTATTTCATCTCCCTTTGCATTTCCTCTCTCATCAAAAGCAATTTTAAAACCATTATCATCTTTTGGATTATGACTAGCAGTAATCATAACTCCTGGTGCTATATCATAATGAATTAAAGCATAATAATACATTGGTGTTGTAACAAGTCCTAAAGAAATAACATCGACCCCTGTCTGTAAGATTCCTTTTACTAAAGAATCATGTAATCCCTTAGAAGAAAGTCTATTATCATATCCAACAATACACTTCATTTTACCAATTTCTCTAATATAACTTCCAAACCCTCGTCCAACAAGTTCTGCAACATGCTCATTAATAGTAGTAGGATAAACTCCTCTAATATCATATCCTCTAAAAATATTTCGATCTAACTCGATATCCATACAAATCCTCCTATCTTACTTTATTTTATTGTATCAAAATAAAAGAGCAAAGTCTACAAACATGACATTGCTTTACACCAAAAGAAAAATAGAAGTTATCTTCTATGTTTTCGAATATTTTTATATTTTTTTCTCTCTTGTCTCAACTTTTCTAAATAATCATTAAGCTCTTTTACTTTTTGATCATTAATAATAGTAATTTTTGGGAATGCTCTTAAAATTCTAGTAATAAGATAAGTATTATTCTTTAAAGTATTATGTACTTGTAATTTAATTTCACTAGTAGCATCCCGATTCATAAACATATTAGAATTAAGTTTTAACTGAATCAAAATAATGACACTAGTAACTACATCTAGAAAGAAGATAATAAAGAAAATAATGCCAATAATAAATAAAAATGACTTTGGTAATGCACTTAGTAATCCCATATAAAAAGGATGAATAAACTTAATTACAAAAATACCACCAAGTCCAAACAGAAAAGAATTATAAAGACAAATTCTCCCATTTAAATTAAATTTCATATGGGAATAATCCCACCAACGAATTTTAAATATTTTCTCCATAATAAGACTGGTTAAGTATTCAACAAAAGAGCAAGCAACGGCACCCATAATAAATAGAGCAACAATATCATCTTGATACTTATTAAGCCAATAAATAATAACAAGAGCACCTACTCCATAAATAGGTAAATAGGGTCCAAGTAAAAATCCTCTATTTAAAACAATCTTTTTCTCATGAATACTACAAAAAATAATTTCTATAAAATACCCTAATACAGAATAACTAAAAAAAAGTAAAAAAACAAATATAAATTCTTTCAAAAATGCCATCTCATCCTCCTATAAAGCAAGTAAATAGAATTAAAATAATGCCAGCAAAAAGTCCATAGAGACGAACTTTCTTATTTTTTGCTTTTTGAATTCTAGGATAAAGTTCATTAGTACAAATATATAAAAGCATACCAATAGTAATAGAAAGTAAAATACCAATAAACACTTCATCTACTGCAATACCATTCATTAAAAACATAATAAAACCACCAATAAAAGTAGAAATCATAAGTCCAAGTATAATCAAAAATATTTTCTTTTTACTTTGATTATTTTGATAAAGTGTACTAGTAATAACCATACCAAGTGGGATATTATGACACCCTACTCCAAGTGAAATCATAACTCCAGCTCGTATAGATGAAATACAAGTAGAATAAATAGCCATTCCTTCTATAATATTATGAAGAACAAGGGCAATAGACGCAATAAAACCGATATGAAAAAGATTATCTTTCTCTCCCTTTTTGGTATGAGCTTTTTCTTCATGATCTGGTATAAAAATATCTAAAATCCGTAAAATAAAAATTCCAATAACAACAAAAAGTAAAAATAAGAAAAAGTGTTCTGTACCTAAACTTTCGCTAACTTCAGGGAGTAAATCTGTAAATAAAAGCATAAGAATCACAGAAAATGCAAAAGCAAGGGAAAAATCCAAAAACTTTTCTTTCTTATGAACGGCAAAAGAAATCATCATGCCAATAACAATAAATACTCCTAAAAATAATGTAACCAACAATGCAATAATTTTCTCATTCATAACTTTCCCTCTTCTCAAATTACTG
>CAZWXX010000095.1:0-5024 GCA_964637865.1 uncultured Muribaculaceae bacterium
TTTTTCCTTTATATAAAACAATTTCTTGTTATTTCGGTGAGATGCTTTACTTGGTAAACCATGTAAAGCAATTATATTGTAATATATTTTTACAAATTTTGCAAGTGTTTTTCGAAAAAAATTATTCTTTTTTTCAAATTTTCTTTTCCAAGAATGGAAAGTAATTGGTAAAGATCTGGCGTTTTCGTTCTACCTGTTAGAACAAAACGAATCATTTCACAAATATCACCAACATGTCCTTTATAATTTTCTGGATGTTCTTTATATAATTTTACTTCGTCTGCATAATTATTCCTGCTTGCAAATTTCTTTACTCTTTCATACCATTCTTCATAGGAATCCTTTTCGTTAAATTCTTCACTATATTGTTTTAATAATGTTATATCATATTTTTTATCTTCTGGTAGTTGGTAAGTACTATTTTCATCTTTAAAGAAGTATTCGTCAATCATATAGAAGCTTTCCTCTTTTAAATCTTTTAGCGTTGCAATGTCTTTACGAGGGCGGCGTGCATTTCTTTCGATATTTAAAAATGCAATTAATCTTTCTTTATTTTCTTTCATGATACGTGCAAAGTCTTCATCATACTTTAAGTTATACTCTAGTGAGTCGTTATAAACTTCTTCTGCTGTTAATCTTGAAAAATAAGTACGACAAATATTATTTAGTTTTTCTGTATCAAATAGGGTTCCTCCTGTTGGCATTTTTTTATAACTAAAAGTGAAATCTTCTATTTTTTTATCTTTGTTTTGTAAATACCACTCTTCAAAGTTCGTATTTGTGAGGGTAGCAAGATAAAGTCTTACTGCCTCTGCTGGAATTCCTGCTTCTTGATAATAACCAACAGAAAATTCTGGATCTTTTCTTTTACTAAGTTTCCGTACTTTTCCATCTTCTTTTTTGGTAAGTGGTGCATGATGTGCATACTTTGGTGCTTTCCATCCTAGAAGTTGGAAGAGTTGTAGGTGTTTTGGATAACTAGGAACCCACTCATCCCCACGGATAACATGTGTTGTTTTCATTAAGTGATCATCTACTACATGGGCGAAGTGATATGTTGGAATTCCGTCTTTTTTTAAAATGACTTCGTCGATGATATTTTCTGGTAACTTAATATCTCCTTTGATTAAATCGTGAAGGATAATTTGTTTATTCGCATCTCCTGGTGACTTAATACGAATAACATACTCATCCCCTGCTTCTAAATGCTTTTTAATCTCTTCTAAAGAAAGATCACGATCCGATGCATAGTGCCCATAGATGCCTGTGATTTCTTTTCGAAGTTCTTGGCCTTCTCTAATTTCTTGAAGTTCTGCTTCACTCATAAAACAAGGATAGGCTTTTCCTTCTTCTACTAATGCTTTTGCAAACACTTGATAAATCTTTTTTCTCTCACTTTGAACATAAGGACCATAAAGTCCTTCTTTCCCATAACCTTCATCATAAGAAATATGGAAGTTTTTTAGAGAATTTAAAATTAACTCTCGTGCTCCTTCTACTTCTCTTTTGCTGTCTGTATCTTCAAGACGTAAATACATTACTCCACCTGTTTGATGTGCCATTACAGAATCAAGGAAGGCTCCGCATAAATTTCCGATATGCATAAATCCTGTAGGAGAAGGTCCTAACCGTGTTACCATTGCTCCTTCTTTTAAGTCTCGCTCTGGAAACATTGCTTCTATTTCTTCTCTTGTCTTATCTATATTTGGAAATAATAATTCTGCTAATTCGTGATTCATATTCTCACTCCTCATAATAAAAAATATATGGCTGCCCCGGCTAGATTCGAACTAGCGCATAAAGCGGTCAGAGCGCTCTGCCTTACCACTTGGCTACGGGGCAATTCATACACTAGTATTTTATAACACTTTTTTTTAAATAGCAAGAAAAAAACCTATAATTAGGCTTGTTGCGTTCCACTTTTTACTTTTTTGTTTACAAATGGTATTATTTTCTCCGTTTTTACTTTTGGTTTGTATCCAATATAGTTTAATAATGCAGTATTATTATTGAATGCTTGAGATTTTTCTATTGCTTCTTGTGCAGCTTGTTTTCCAAAGATTCCTTGATTAGAGCACAAATCCATATATAGAGTATATTCTTCTGATGTTATTCTTGACTCTTCTTGGTAGTCAAATAAACTAAAGTAATTCTTAGTATCGATTTGTGTTTGTAAAGTATTTTCTTTATTTACCATATAGTCGCATAACTCTTTTGCATTTAATACTTCTTGATCCATCATTTTATAAAATATTTCTTTTAAAGATTGATCTGTTATACTATTATAAAAACAATTCAATCCTTGCTCCTTTATATTTTTTCTTAGCCTAACATCTAGACTCACATATTCTAAAGTATTACTATCAATATAATTTAATTTTTTCATTTTTTCTCCATTTCCTTTTATTTTTTTATCATAATGACTTGATTATTTGGCGTTTCTTTTGCTAAATAATCTTCAATTCCTTCTTTTTTTAAGATATAATAATCCTTTGATTTTTCTATATTACTTTCTAGACTTATATAATTTTCTATGTTCTTTCTACTCATTATTTCATCTTCTATATAATATATTGGACGTCTTATAATTAGTTGAAGTTCATCGCAATTGTTTTCAAAAATACTATCTATTTTCTCAACACAATCTTTAAAAGTCTTAGAATTTTCTTCTGATAAATTTACATTTGTTATTAACTTGCTTTCAAAAGCTTCTTTTGTTCCTTTTACTTTCTGCAAAGCATTTATGTGATTTGCTACTTGTTCCTCTGTTAATCTTGGCCAAATTCCATTTTTACTTAGAGTTCTTTCTAATGCGTTCTGTAATACTGTCATATGCATCTTTCCAAAATAATAGCAAATAGCACAAGAGGCAATCGTTCCTTGTAATACTCCCCACTCTTCTGTTGTAATGTAGTTTTCATCTATTGGTATTCCCAGTCCTAATGCTACATTTCTTACAAAAGTATTGCTAAAATCAACATACATGTCTTTCATAGCTCATCCCCCTTAAAGTGGCACTTAGTATATCATAATTTAGTAATTTTGTCAAAAAAAAGTAAAAAAGCATTGTCAAATAATATTTAATTTGTTATAATCATGTTGTTTGTTATATGTGACAAAGAGATGGCGATGTAGCTCAGCTGGCTAGAGCGTTCGGTTCATACCCGAAAGGTCGGGGGTTCGATTCCCTCCGTCGCTACCATTATGAATTTTAAGAGCTTGTGAAAGGCTCTTTTTTATTGTAAATTCAATGAAATAAAATTATTGGAAATTATTCTAAATTTCCGTACCCCACACCATCTTTCTTAAAATCTAAAATAAGTAGTTTGAAAAATACAATTGAATATTGGAAAGATAAATTCAATAAATTAATATCGTTCTTACATAGTAAACTTCATAATTGGTATGATAAAGATGATAAATATATAGATGTTGTTAACGATTTGTATGAAGATAATGTTTTAAATGATGATGATATTAAAGATTTAGATTTAAACAAAGAAAAAGATGGCTTTGAGAGATAAACTCATTACCATCTTTTATATTAATTCAATTCTAATTCCTAAAACACCATATTGTTCTTGTTTTTCTTTTGTATAGAATTGTTCCAGAACATTAATTAATTCATCTTTTGTCATAGATTTATCTGATAAAATAGAAATGTCAAAATCTTTAAACATATCTTCAAAAGAATTATACCTTAATAAACCGATAACTTTAGCATTAAATGATTCTGTTAACTCAGGTTCTTTTAAAAATCTTATAGTATCTCCAATTTTAATTTGCTGTCTTTTTTCATCGAAAAGTCTAATTTCGATTCTTTTTGTACCATTAAGTATAAAATTATAATACTCAGGTTGTAATTTCATTTCGTGTTCCATATTATTTTCTTCCTTTCATTCTAGCTTTTTGCAATATCATTTGCTTTGTTTTACTAGGATTATCACATAAATTGCCATCTAAGCTAAATGCTTCATCCCATTCTCTAATAACCTCATATAATGGATCATTATCATAAATAAATTTGATGTATTGTGGCATATCAGCATTTTTTGAAATGCTTCTCATATCTCTTAATGTTAAATATTCTTCAAATTCAGTAACATCATACAAATGAAGCGCAAAACAATTTGGATTGTTTTTTCCATAATATTCAACTATTTCATGCCCGTCATGTCTTTTGTCATATCCTGTAGTTCTTAAAATTTCATCTGTATTTCCATTTAAAATATCACTTACTTTAAAATATCCAATAATTGCCTTATCTTCTTTTGCAGAATATACATAAATTTTTTTATTAAGCAATTCATCTCTTAATGGTGATTTTCTAAATTCATAAAGTTTAGTTTCATCAAATATTTGTCTTGCATAGTATGTCATTATTGAAATAATAGCAATTCTATTTCTACGATTTTTATCCATTTCATCCCCTCCTGTGAAAATATTATATCACAAATTGACAAATATGGCAAAAAGTGGTATTATAAATGGCAATTTTAAGGGGGGGGGAAAACTGAATTGAAAAATATTGAAAGTTTAAAAAATTATGTAGGTAATGTTACTGAAGAAGAGTTTATGATACTTGCTACAAAAATTTATATGATAACAGATTTTATCTGTGATGATTACCCAAAACATAAAGAGTGGTATTTTACTAAACAATTACCTGTAACTATAAATGGAGATGAACGAAATATATTATTTGTTAGAAATCCAGAAGATGATAATGAAATAATTTCAATGGCTTGTCTAAAAAAAGATGAAGAAGAACAAAAAATATGTACATTATATGTTTCTGATAAATGTAGAGGTTTAGGAATAGGAACAGCAATAGTTGAAGAATCAATGGGATGGTTAGGTACAACTAAACCACTTATAACATTAGCAGATTATAAATTAGAAATGTTTAGGCCAATTATTAATAAATATGGTTGGAAATTAACTGAAATAGTTTCAGGTTTATATAACGATAGAGCTCAAGAATTATGTTTTAACGGAACACTAACAAAGAATAATGAAGAAAC